>VGIE01000238.1 GCA_016867955.1 Betaproteobacteria bacterium | reverse complement strand
TGAAGCCCATTGCAGCGAATTTCTTCCGGCATTTCGCCAGTGCTCGCCGTTCAATCTGCCTGACGCGTTCCTTCGAGACGCCCAGCACTTCGGCACGGGCCAGCGCTCGTGCCGCCGACTCGTGCCCGGCCAGCGCCGCCATGTCGGAGTAATTCCGAGAAAGGCAGTCGCGCATCTGTTTGCTCGCGGCGCGGTGATGCTCTGCGTGCAGAATGGTCGCCTTCTCCCAAGAGGTCCGCTCCAGCTCCAGAGCCACCGGTTCGCAGTGGAAATCCATGAACAACTTCGGGAATTCCTCCACCAGCCACGGCTTCACCGGGTGCGTCCCCACCGGCCGCTGGTGGGTCAACGAACCGAACTCCAGCTTCACCGAGCGCCCCAGATACGCGAAGCCGGTCGGCTCGCTCGATGGGTAATAAAACAGCACCACCGATGAATGAGTGGCGGCATACGTCTGAAGGTTATTTCAGAATGCCGCACCGTTGCCTGACAACGCGGTGCGGGTGTTGGCTTCGGAGAACTCTGCCTCCGCTTCGGGGGCATCTTCGAACCAGACCGAGGTGTGCCGGTTGGCGAGTAGTTTGTTCTGGAACGGGTTGTCGTGTCGCCAGACATCGCCGGCGAGGATGGTGGTCATCTGCCGGACCATGTCGTCGGGCTTGTCTTCCATGAAGAAGGTGTGGTGCGCCCAACCAGGCCGGTAGAAACGGTCAATGATCCGCTCGAAGGTCTGGTAGCCACGCTGCATCTCTGCGTGGTAGGACTCCAAATCAAAAGGTCGGTCGTCCGTGACGGTCGGCGCGATGCGCCGAGCCAGTGCCTGCGCCGTGAAGACGGCGAGCGTGATGCCGGAGGAAAAGATGGGGTCGAGAAAGCCGCGTGCGTCGCCAAGCGATGTGACGCGGGATGTGTTGGGGGCGCGGTTGTAATGGCCGTAGTTGGCGATGCGGCGCAACGGGGCGCTTTGGGTCGCGCCTACGAGGATGGACTGGAGCAGCGGCGAGGCACGGAGATAGCCACGGATGGCATCTTCCGCTGGCACGACCGCCTCACCATCCTTGGTGACGATGCCCAGGCTCAGGCGGTCGCCGGTCAGGGGAATGGCCCAGCCCCAGCTTTGGTTCTTGGTCAGGAAGATGATGATGTCGCCCCGGCGGAAGATCTGCCGGGCGGCGGGTGAGGCGACGTTGCGAAAGTGGGTGAAGGTGCCGCTCCTGCCCAGGCCGCGAATCAGTTCCTTGCTCCCCTGCGCCTTGCTCATGAGGGTCTGCTGGCCGCTGGCGTCCACGAGGTAGCGGCACTCGGTCTGGCCCCAGTTTCCAAAGACCGTGACGCGGTCAGCCCGTTCCTCCCACCGGGAAACGGAGTGGCCGAAATGAAAAGTGGCCCCCAGCCGGGCGGAGTGCTCCGCCAGCGCCTGATCGAACAAGGCCCGCTCGACTTGATAGGCGTGCGGGAAGCAATTGGGCAGCGCGTGGCTGAAGTCGAAGCGAAATTCCCGCTGCGTCACCTCGGAGGCAAATAGGGCGCCCTCCTTCTTCAACGCGAAGGGCAGACCTTCCAAATCCAGCCCCAACTCCAGCAGCACCGGGACGGCACGCGGGATGAGCGATTCGCCGATGTGGAAACGCGGGAATGTCTCCTTCTCAAAAACCTCGACGCGAAAGCCCGCGCGGACGAGGAACCCGGCGGCGACGGAGCCCGCCGGACCAGCGCCGATGATGGCGACATCGCAGCGCGGGCTCACCCGTTCCCCCAGCGCTTGAAGATGAGCGAGGTGTTGATGCCCCCGAAGGCGAAGTTGTTGGACATCACATGCTCGAGCCGCGCCTCGCGCACCTCGGTCAGATAGTCGAGCGGGGCGCAGCGCGGGTCCACCTGATCGAGATGGATCGTCGGCGGCAGCCAGCCCTCGCGCAGCAACTGGATGCAGATCCACGCTTCGATGGCTCCGCACGCGCCCAGCGTGTGGCCCATGTAGCTCTTGAGCGAGCTGATCGGCACCGGCCGCCCGAAGCACGCCGCCGTCGCCTGGCTTTCCGCGATGTCGCCGACCTCGGTGGCAGTCGCGTGCGCGTTGACGTAATCAATCTGACCTGGGGCCAGCCCGGCGTCAGCCAGCGCCTGGCGCATCACGGATTCCATGCCCTCCGGTGAAGGTGTCACGACGTGGCTGCCTTCGCAGTTCGTGGCGAAGCCGACGATCTCCGCCAAGATGGTGGCCCCGCGTTGCTGCGCGTGCGGCAGCGATTCCAGGATCAAGGTCGCGGCTCCCTCGCCCACCACCAGCCCGTCGCGGCGCGCATCGAACGGGCGCGGCGTCGCATGGGGCGCGTTGTTCATCGTCGAGGTCGCGAACAGCAAATCAAACACGGCGGCGGAGGCGATGTGCAGTTCCTCCGCCCCGCCTGCCAGCATCACGTCCTGCCGGCCAAACTTGATCGCCTCGTAAGCGTAGCCGATGCCTTGGCTACCGGCAGTGCAGGCCGAGCAGGTGGGAATGATGCGGCCATGGACCTCGAAGAACTGGGCGAGGTTGATCGCGCAAGTGTGGCTCATCGTCTGGATAAAGCTCGCGCCCGTGACGCCCTCGATCGTGTGCTGGACGCCGAGCTGCATCGCGAAGTGTTCGAGCGCGGGCGGCGAACCGGAGGTCGAGCCGTAGGAAATGCCGGTGCGCTCGGATTGGATTTTGTCCGGTGGCAGGCCGGCGGCTTCGATGGCCAGCTCCGTCGCGCGCGCGGCCATGAGCGAGACGCGGCCCATGCTGCGGATTTTCTTGCGAGGGAAATGCGCGGGCCGCTCGAAGCCGGGCACCTCGGCTCCGAGGCGGGTGCGCAGCCCGCCGATGCCGTTCCACTCCGTCTTGGCGGCGATGGCCGACTCCTTCGCCAGCAGCTTGGCGCGCACCGTGCCCCAGTCGAGACCCAGCGGGCACAGCCCGGCCATGCCAGTGACGACGACGCGGTGGTTCAAATGATCCCTCCATTCACGGAGATGACCTGGCCCGTGAGATACGCCGCGCCCTCGGAGAAGAGGTATTCCACCAGCGAGGCCACCTCGGCCGGCTGCCCGAAGCGGCGCATCGGGATGTGGCGCAGGATTTCCGCCTGGTCCGGCAGGCCGGTGGTCATGTCCGTTTCGATGAGACCGGGGGCGACGCAGTTGACGGTGATCTTGCGCTTGGCGAGTTCCTGGGCGAGCGAGCGCGTCGCACCGATGATGCCGGCCTTGGCCGCCGAGTAATTCGTTTGCCCGCGGTTGCCCATGAGGCCGGAGACGGAGGACATGGTGACGATGCGCCCGCCCCGCCGGGCGTTGATCATCGGCATCACGACGGGGTGCAGCACGTTGTAGAACGAGTCGAGATTCGTGTGGATCACACGGTCCCAGTTTTCGCCGGTCAGCAGCGGGAAGGCGGCGTCGGCGGCGATGCCGGCATTGCACACCACGCCCCAATAGGTGCCGTGCTGTTCCATGTCGGCGGTGATCTGCGCGCGGGCCTGTGCGCGGTCGGAAACGTCGAAGGGCAGCAGCCGGGCGCTCCCGCCGGCGGCCTGGATGGTGGCCAAGGTCGCCTGCGCGGCGGCGTGGTTGTTGAGATAGTTCACGATCACCTCGAACCCACGGGCGGCCAGGGCCACGCTGACCGCGCGACCGATGCCCCGGCTGGCGCCGGCGACGAGCACTCGTTTTGTCATACTGCCATTTTCTCCAGTGCGGATCGCAGATCGCTCGGCTGGAACACGCTCAGGTCCGCCTGTTGCAGCCGGGCTCCGGTCTGCGCATCCTTGATGACCCCGGCAAAGCGCGCCAACTGGTCCGCGCCCCAGACATGCGTCACCTCGACGTGCAAGGTCTGGCCCACACGGAACGATTCGCAGAACGACTGAAACTGCGGCGTTCCCAGCAGAAAGCCAATTTCAATCGGGAGTCCGGCGCGGCGGCGCTGCCACCCGGAGTATGCCGCCACGGTCTGCGCCATGTATTCGATCCCGACAAAAGCGGGCACGCCTGCGTCATCGCAGAACGGTCCGTCCGCCCGGATGACGGCCTCGCACACCGCGCGCGTTTCCCCGGCCTCGACCATTCGGTCCAGCAGCAGCATCGGTGGGCGATGCGGCATCAACTCGGTTAGCAAAGGGAAAATCAGCGCCGACATAGCCAGCCTCCAAAGTTTGCGGGCAGTTGAAACTGGGCCGCCTGGCCCGTCAGCCAGCGGAGGAAATTCACCGCCGTGTCGCGGGGCAAGGCCGGGGGATGCGCCACCGGGCTGACCCGGCGGAAGTGCAGCGGCACGGTGCCTCCCGCCGGCTGCGATGCAAACAGGAACGCGACGGCGTGCGGAAATTCCGGCGCGGCCTCCGCGTCGCGAAACGGCTCTGGCGGCGGCTCATCGCCGAAGGTCAAGAGCACGGGCACCGCCGGATACTTCCGCAGCAGCTCGCTCACCTCCAAGATCGCGCAGGCAAACGCGGATTCGCCCGCACTGATGGTCCGGGACAGGAGCGTGTTCTTCGCCGCCAGATCAAAGTAGGCCGTGGGTGTGTGATGCACGGAGCTGCTGAAG
>VGIE01000237.1 GCA_016867955.1 Betaproteobacteria bacterium | reverse complement strand
CCTGTTCGACCACATGTTTGCGGAGGGCTTCGTCAGCGCGCAGCATCGCGCGCTGACCATCGCGGACGAAGATCCGGTGGCGCTGCTGGACAGGATGGCGCAATATCGGTCGCCGATCACGGCGCAGGCACTGTAGCCGCAGGAGCTGCGCAGCAAGACGTAGCCGTCCCTGGCAGGATTGCCGCCAGGGGCAATCGAAGCGGGGGGAGCGGCGAGTCTGCCGCAGCGCCGCGGCCCGCCGCATGGACGGAGACTGCAAGGAAACGCTGAGGAACCGGCAATGACGGTCATCAAGACCAGTATCAATATCCACGGCGACGATTTCCGCCGCAATGCCGAAGCCATGGCGGCCATCGAGGCCGACCTGCGCGATAAGGTCGCCATCGTGTCGGCGGGCGGCGGCGAGACGGCGCGCGCGCGCCACCTGTCGCGCGGCAAGCTCTTGCCGCGCGATCGCGTGCGCGCGCTGCTCGACCCGGGGGCCCCCTTCCTGGAATTCTCGCAGCTGGCGGCCTGGGACATGTACTGCAACGATGCGCCGGGGGCCGGCATCATCACCGGCATCGGCCGGGTATCGGGGCACGAATGCGTCATCGTCGCCAACGATGCCACGGTGAAGGGCGGAACCTATTACCCCATCACGGTGAAGAAGCACCTGCGCGCGCAGGACATCGCGCGAGAGAACCGCCTGCCGTGCATCTACCTCGTGGATTCGGGTGGCGCCTTCCTGCCGGAGCAGGACAATGTCTTCCCCGACCGCGAGCACTTCGGTCGCATCTTCTTCAACCAGGCCATGCTGTCCTCCATGGGCATCGCCCAGATCGCCGTGGTCATGGGCTCATGCACCGCCGGCGGCGCCTACGTACCGGCGATGTCCGACGAGACCATCATCGTCAAGGAGCAGGGCACCATCTTCCTCGGCGGCCCGCCGCTGGTGAAAGCCGCCACCGGCGAGGTGGTGACGCCCGAGGAGCTGGGCGGCGCAGACGTGCATGCGCGCCAGTCGGGCGTGGCCGATCATTACGCACTCGACGATGCGCACGCGCTGGCCATCGCCCGTCGCATCGTCTCGCATCTCAACACCGCCAAGGTGGTGAATCTCGACCTTGCGGCGCCGCGCGAGCCGCTGTTCCCGACCGGCGAGCTGGGCGGCATCATCCCCGCCGACGCAAGGAAGCCCTACGACGTGCGCGAGGTGATCGCCCGCATCGTCGATGGCAGCGAGCTCGACGAGTTCAAGGCGCAGTACGGCACCACGCTGGTCACCGGCTTCGCGCGCATCTGGGGCTACCCGGTGGGCATCCTCGCCAACAACGGCATCCTGTTCTCGGAGTCGGCGCTGAAGGGCGCCCACTTCATCGAGCTGTGCTGCCAGCGCAAGGTCCCGCTCATCTTCCTGCAGAACATCAGCGGCTTCATGGTCGGGCGCAAGTACGAGGCCGCCGGCATCGCCAAGGATGGCGCCAAGCTGGTGACCGCGGTGTCCTGCGCGCAGGTGCCCAAGTTCACCGTCGTCATCGGCGGCTCGTTCGGTGCGGGCAACTACGGCATGTGCGGCCGCGCCTTCGCGCCGCGCTTCCTGTGGATGTGGCCAAACGCGCGCATCTCGGTGATGGGTGGCGCACAGGCCGCCGCCGTGCTCGCCACGGTGAAGCGCGACGGCATGGAGGCGCGCGGCGAACAGTGGACTGCCGAGGCCGAAGCGAAGTTCAGGCAACCCATCCACGAGCAGTACGAGCGCCAGGGCCACCCGTACTACGCCAGCGCGCGGCTGTGGGACGACGGCATCATCGCCCCCGTCGACACGCGCCGCGTGCTGGCCCTCTCCCTCTCGGCCGCGCTCAACGCGCCGATTCCCGACACCCGCTTCGGCGTCTTCCGGATGTAATCAGATTGAAGAAAAGGTCATTTAACCTATTGCGTCAGGAGCCATGATGTTCTCAAAAATCCTGATCGCCAACCGCGGCGAGATCGCCTGCCGCATCATGCGCACGGCGCACCGGCTGGGCGTCCGCTGCGTGGCCGTGCATTCCGATGCCGACGCCCGCGCGCTGCATGTGAGCATGGCCGACGAGGCGCTGCGCATCGGTCCGGCCGCTGCCAGGGACAGCTATCTCTCGATCGAGCCCATCATCGCGGCCGCAAGGCAGTCCGGCGCCCAGGCCATCCATCCGGGCTACGGCTTCCTCTCGGAGAATGCGGCGTTTGCCGAGGCCTGCGCCGCCGCCGGCCTGGTGTTCATCGGCCCGCCGGCCGCCGCCATCCGTGCCATGGGCGACAAGGCCTCCTCGAAGGCGCTGATGGCCGAGGCCGGCGTGCCGCTGGTGCCGGGCTACCACGGCGCGGACCAGGACGCGACACTGCTGCGCCGCGAGGCCGACCGCATCGGCTACCCGGTGCTGATCAAGGCGTCGGCCGGCGGCGGAGGCAAGGGCATGCGCATCGTCGCGCGCGGCGAGGACTTCGCCGCGGCGCTGGCCGGCTGCCAGCGCGAAGCGGCCTCCTCCTTCGGCGATGCACGCGTGCTGCTGGAGAAATACCTCGAGCGGCCGCGCCATGTCGAGATGCAGGTGTTCGCCGACAGCCACGGCAATGTCGTGCACCTGTTCGAGCGCGACTGCTCGGTGCAGCGCCGCCACCAGAAGGTGCTGGAGGAGGCCCCGGCGCCCGGCATGCGCAATGCGCGCCGCACGCCCATGGCCGATGCCGCCATCGCCGCCGCGCGCGCCATCGGCTATGTCGGCGCAGGCACGGTGGAGTTCATCGTTGCGCATCCGGACTCGGGCGCCGGCGCCTTCCACTTCATGGAAATGAACACGCGCCTGCAGGTCGAGCACCCGGTCACCGAAATGATCACTGGCATCGACCTCGTCGAGTGGCAACTGCGCGTCGCCGCAGGCGAACCGCTGCCGCTCTCGCAGGGCCGCATAGCGGCGCACGGCCATGCCATCGAGGCTCGCATCTATGCCGAGGATCCCGACCGCGGCTTCCTGCCCGCCACCGGGCGCATCACGGCGCTGGCAACGCCTGCCCAATCAAACCATGTCCGCATCGACACCGGCGTGCGGGCGGGCGACGAGATCTCGCCCTGGTACGACCCGATGATCGCCAAGCTGGTGGTGTGGGACAGCGACCGCGCGGCGGCGCTGGCGCGGCTGCGCACCGCGCTCGCCGACTTCCATGTCGCCGGCCCGGCGACCAACATCGACTTCCTGTGGCGCCTGGCGACATCCGCAGCGTTCAGCAGCGCCGACCTCGACACCGGCCTGATCGAGCGCAATCGCGACGCGCTGTTCCCGGCGCAGGAGGCGCTGCCGCTGCAGGCGCTGGTACTGGCCACGCTGGCCGAATCACGCGCCCTCGAGCGCGCCACGCAGGCCAGGACCCACGCGTCCTGCGACCCGCATTCGCCCTGGAGCCTGTCGGACGGCTGGCGCACCGACGGCAATGACGGCGACCGGCACGTGTCCCATGCGTTCTCGGCCGGTGAAGAGAGCGTCATCGTCGACGTGTTCCATGGCAACGCGGGCTACGTGCTGGAGATCGGCGGCACCCGCCACCGGCTGGACGGCACATCCGACGAGGACGGCTGGACCGAGGCCCGGCTCGACGGCGAGCATTTCACCGGCCGCGTGGTGCTGGGGCGCGGCCTTGCCGTGGGCAGCGTGGACGTTTTCACCGGATCACGCCGCGTGCGCATGTCACTGCACGACCCGCTGCGCCGCGACATGGCCGACGAGGAGGCGGGCGGCTCGCTGGCCGCGCCTATGCCGGGACGCGTCACCGCGGTGCTGGTGGCAGCCGGCGCAAGCGTAACCCGAGGCACGCCGCTGATGGTGATGGAAGCCATGAAGATGGAGCACACCATCAGCGCGCACGCCGATGGACGTGTCACCGCCGTCCACTTCAAGGCCGGCGATCAGGTTGGCGAGGGGGTCGCCCTGCTCAGCATGGAGTTCGCCGCGCCGGAGTAACGCGCCGCGGCGTTTCGCATTGCGCCTGACACACGGCGGGCAGTAGCGCCCCTCAGGGGGTAAAGCGCCTTGCCTGCAGCTCGAAGCGCACTGCCAGCCGGTCCTGCACCTGGATCGCGCCGCCGAGGATGGCGAACGGCTGGATGCCGAAATCGCTTTGCAGCACCGTGAAACTGCCGCGCGCGGCGAGCGCGTTGCGGTCGCCTTCGAGCGCCACCCGCACCGGCAGCGTGCGGGTCACGCCGTGAAGGGTGATGACAGCCTCCATGTCGGATGCGTCGCCCGCGCCGAAGATCGCCCGCGCGCTCTGCCGCACCTGCACCAGCAACCTCGGATGGCGTTCTGCCTGCAGCACCTTGTCCAGCATGTTGGTTCGGGTGCCCGCGATGTCCTGTGCCGACGGCTGCGTGTCGAATCCTGCCGCGGCCCGCAGCGCCGGTTCGTCGACCGTCAAGCGGTCGAGGGCGACGCTGAGGTCGGCGCGGGGCCGGCCTGCGGCCGGCGGCGGCAGCTGACCGACGCCCGCGTTCGTTCCCAGCGTAATCCAGCCCTGCACATGGCGGCTGGCCACGACGTGATCGTGCCCGAAGCGTGCCA
>VGIE01000236.1 GCA_016867955.1 Betaproteobacteria bacterium | reverse complement strand
AGCGTCGTCGATCATCATGCCGTCCTTGACCCAGACCGAGAGTCCCTGCGCTTCCGCCTCGTCCTTGCCGGCAAAAACGTCCCCGGCCCACTTCGCTTCCTCCTCGGTGGGAGAAAACGCGCGATTGACCGACTCCAGCTGGCGCGGTGAGACACAGGTCTTGGCATCGAAGCCCAGCTGGTAGGACCAGCGCGCCTGCAGATAGGTTTCTTCGAGATCCTTGTAATGCGGCGTCGGTGAATCGATGGCCAGCAGGCCGGCCAGGTGCGCCGCGAACATCACGCGCGTGCGGACCCAGCCGACTTCGAGTTCCTGGCCGCGATAGGTGCGGCGATAGCCGACCTCGGTGCTGAGGTCGGTGGGCCCCATGTACAGGGCCATCATGCGCGGGCTCGCCATGGTGATCTCATCGACCATCTTTAGAGCCCGCGCTCGCTCGATCATCGAAGCGAGCTTGATGGTGCCGTGCGCAAAGCCGTATTTCTTCTCTGCCCGGGAGACCAGGTGATCGAGGTACTGGATGTCCTCGGGCCCTTCGCACTTGCCCAGCAGGAACGCGGTCGGCCTGCCTTGCGCGACCACGTCGATATCGTCCTCGACGAAGCCGCTGCCCACATTGTTGATGCGGATCAGGGTGAGCTTGTCGCTCCAGTCGAACTTCTGCAGCGCCTCGGCAATGGTCTTGCGCCCTTCGCCCTTGCGGTCTGGGGGCACGCCGTCCTCCAGCTCGATGTGCATGACATCGCCATCGGCCTTGCTGGCCTTCTCCAGCCGCGCCATGTCAAGACCGGGCACGATCAGTCCGGACCGCAGTCCGGGGTAGCGCAGACGCGCCGCCTGGGCGCACTTGTAGACAATCTCTTCCAACGTCATTTCCTCCGTTGCGCGAAATCCGAACACGCCCGCGCGGCCGGACCATGATTCCCATTCGGAGGCCAATGGTACCCGAGCCACGCTACGGCGTCATGGCCATGCTTGGCCGAAGTCAAGGTCCCGGCGGATGGACTGCCCAGGCACGGCCAGGCCAGGCAAACTGACAGCGCTCTCTGGTGTCCGCGGATATCCGTGCCCCAGGTCGGCAGACGGCAATGCGCCGCAATGTTCCGGCCCGGATAGATCAGGTATGCCGAGCCGCGCCGGGGCGTGGTCTCCTGCGGATCCCTGGTGGTGCTTGCGGGCTCCGGGAAGTTGCGCGCAGCTGGGGGAGCTTCCATCTCACCATGCTTCGCTCCAGGACGAGATGAGGCGACGCAAATTGCATCCCCGACTCGGATGTGCTATCAACGCGGAGCAGATGCGCACAGTCGATCCGGCCACACGGCCGATCAAGGGGTTTTCACCTGTTGGGCGACGGCGCTCCTTGTCCCAATCGCGCACTCGGAGGAGAACATGTCCGGTCCTATGCTTCAAGTCGGTCGTTGGATTGTCGCCATGCTGCTTTTCGCGCTTGCGGCCGCAGCGTGGCCACAGGAGTTCCCGTCACGCCCCATAAGACTGATCGCCTCCAACTCACCGGGAACGCTGGTCGATACCGTGGCGCGGGTGTTCGCGCCCGAATTGTCGAAATTCATAGGGCAGTCGGTCATCGTAGAGAACCGGCAGGGCGCCTTCAACACGATCGGCTACGAGTTCGTTGCGAAGTCCCCACCGGACGGCTACACCGTCGGCACCGCCGTCGCTTCGGAACTGGCAACGTATCCAGTCACCATCAAGGACCTTCGCTTTGACCCGCTGCGTGATCTGTCGAACATCACCGGTCTGGTCGAATCTCGGCTGGTCATGGTGACCTCGACGGCGCACCCTTGGAAGACCTTCGGCGAATTGGTTGCCAACGCCCGCGCCAATCCCGCCAAGTTGAATTACGGCTCCTCTTCCGCTCTTACGCGGTTGCTTGCGGAGTCGGTTATCCAGGGCCAATCACTCAAGATCGTGGACATTCCCTATACCGGTGGCGGCCCCATGATCCAGGCGGTTCTATCGGGCCAGGTTCACATGGGCTTCGTGGGCGAATCGACAGCCCTCGCCAACCCTGAAAAAATGCGCGTCCTTGCCGCATCTGGCGAGCGCCGCAAGCCGCCGTTTCTTGAAATTCCCACTTTCCGGGAACTTGGACATCCCCAGATTCCGGGCCTTTATGTGTTCATGGTCGGACCCGTCGGCATCCCGAGGTCCTTCACGGACAAGATTGCCAACGCAGCGGCTCGCGCGCTGCAAGCACCTGACGTGAAGGCGCGTTTCGCCAAGCTGTCCATGGAGGTCGTGGAAGAAAGCCCGGACTCCGCCGCCCGAAGAGTGCCCGATGAGGCGCGAGCCTATGCCGACATCGCGAAGAAGATCGGAATGCTTCCCCAGTAGGAATGCCGCCCTGCAGCTCCGCGAGCGGGGATGCCGACCCGTTCCGGCCGCAACCAAAGGGCAAACCTACCACTCATGAACTGGTCGCCCCCCGTCGTTGTGGCCTTGCACGAGCGGGTGGACGGGAGCATGGGAGCCAACTACTTCGTTCCCCTCGCCGGTTCGCGAACAACCGGTCTGGAATGGGCGGGGGCCGGCAAGTCGCCTTCCGAGCGTTCCAGGAAGCCTCGATCCCCGGTTGATTGCGCGTTTCGATCCGAATCCGCATAAGGCTGCTGCAGTCAGGACATACACGGTGAAATGGAACGCATTGTTCGGCGGGAAATCGAGCTGCCCTGGCAATGCGACAATAACCTTGCGATAAAGCGGGGAAGACTGGATATGACGCAGCGAGTCGCGCTTGTTACGGGGTGCAGCAAGAAGGAGGGACTCGGTGCCGCGATCGCCCGCCAGCTCGTGCGCGCCGGAACCGCCGTTGCCGTCACCGATATCAACGTCGAGGGCGCACGCGGCGCGACTGAAAAGGACCCGGCGCCAGCCGGCGGCGGCATCGCGGCACTGGTCGAAGAATTGCGGGGCATGGGCGGCGAGGCGGAGTTCTTCCTTGGCGATGTTTCGGTCGAGGCGGATGCCAATCGGCTTGTTGACCAGGCGGTGAAGCGCTTTGGTCGCCTCGATATCCTGGTGAACAATGCCGCCGCACCGCATGGCAAGGAATTCAACGACATCCTCGACGTGCCGCTCGACGCATACGACCGCGTGATGGGCGTCAACGCTCGCGGTTGTTTCGCCATGATGAAGGCCGCCGTCCCCCATATGCGCCGGAACAGGTGGGGACGCATCGTGAACATCTCTTCGATTGCAGGAAAGGCCGGAATCGCCAAGCAAGCCGTTTACGCAGGCTCGAAGGCAGCCATCATCGGCATGTCACGCTGCCTCGCCATTGACCTCGGCCCGGACGGCATTACGGTCAATGCGGTATGCCCGGGCAGCATGCAGACCAGCCGCGTATTCTCGGATGCCCTGCGGCGATGGGGGGCAGAACGGCTTCAGGAGGAGATGAAAAAGAAGGCGCAGGCGATACCCGTGGGCAATGTGGCTCTGCCTGACGAGGTCGCCGCGGTGGTGCTGTTCCTGTGCTCCGAAAGCGCCTCGCACGTCACCAGCCAGGCCATCAGTGTCGACGGTGGGCGGCTGACTATCTGATCGTGTCCGGTCGACCCGGGGCGGGACCCGGCCGTCACAATTTGTAGAATTCGATCGCACCCTGAGCCAGAACCGGCTGTCGCAGCTCAGGTGGCAGCTTTGCGGCGATCATCTGCGGGGCACCAATGAATCCGTCGTAGTGCGGGTAATCGGTAGCCCACAACAGCTTGTTATTGCCAAGTTGCCGCGCCGAGGACTCGATGGTGTTTTCAACCGGCTCGAACGATATCCAGCACTGCCGCCTGTAGTAGTCGCTGGGGCGCATGCTGAGTTTGTTCTCGCCCAGCGACTCGCTCTGGGATTCGAAGTGGCGATCCATGCGATCCAACCACGGCGCCATCCACCCGCCTCCGCTCTCCATAAATCCGAAGCGCACATTGGGATGGCGCTCGCACACGCCACCCCAGATGATGTTCAATGCCGCCGCCATCATTTCCATGGTGTGCGAAATGATGTGCTTCGACGCGTAATCGAACGAGCGATCGACGCCAACCGTCGGCATGCCACCCGTCCCTTCATGAAAGCCGATGGCCATGTCCAGCTCGGCCGCTTCTTGCCACACGGGTTCATAGGCCCGGTCGGACAGCAGGCGTCCGTTGTAGGGGTTGGGGCGGAGAAAGCCCGTCTTCACCCCCAGGTTGTGACGTGCAAAGCGCATCTCTTCCACGGCAACCTCTGTTGACTGCATCGGCAGCATGGCGGCCGGAATCAGCCGATCAGGATAAGGCTGGCAATAGTCGACGATCCAGCGGTTGTAGGCACGACATACAGCCGCCGAATACCCCGGATCCTCGATCACCCCGGAAAACAGTCCCATGCTGGGGTACAACACCGCCGCATCGATGCCCTCCAGGTCGAGATCCTTGATCCGCTCGTGCGGATCGAAGCCTCCCCGACGGCCATCCGCATAGGTCATCTTCTCGATCTCCTCGCGTGTCTTGCCGATCGCACCGGCACGAACGGAGCCAACGGGGCTGCCGACCATGTGCCCATCGACCGAGAATCGCTCCCGACCATCCTTG
>VGIE01000235.1 GCA_016867955.1 Betaproteobacteria bacterium | reverse complement strand
CACGCCCGCCAACCGTCCAGACCTGCGCGGTTCGCTGCGCACCACCCTTGGACTGGGTTCGGCTGCCATCGCCGCCTCCCTGTTTGCCGGTGTCGCCGCCTTCGGCACCGTTTCCGACTCCCCCTTCCCGCCCTCCACCCGGCCGATCGAGCAATTGCTCACGCCCCAGGTCAAGGTACTGGAACAAGACCTCTCCACGACCTTCATCCACGAGGAGCGATTCCAGCGCGGCGACACGCTTTCCGCTCTGCTCGACCGGCTCGGCGTCGACGATGCCGAAGTATCCCGCCTGCTGGTCGACCGCAGCGTGCTGCAGCCGCTGGCCGGCCTGCGCCCGGGCATGGCGATCCAGGCCAGGACCGACGCGGACGGCAATGTCCATCAGCTGATGTTTGTCGCCCCCCGCGACCAGGTGGTCTCCATCGAACGGGCTGGTGTGGCGCCGGGCAGCGGGTTCAAGGTTGACGCGCGCCCGGCCGAACTGGTTCATCAGGCGCAGATGAAATCGGGCCAGATCCGCTCCTCGCTGTTCGCCGCGACCGATGCGGCGGGCGTGCCCGACGGCGTGGCCATGCAACTGGCCGACATCTTCGGCGGCGACGTGGACTTCCATCGCGACCTGCGGCGAGGCGACCGCTTTACCGTCGTCTACGAAATGATCACGCATCTCGGCCGCCCGCTGCGCGCGGGGCGCGTGCTCGCCGCTGAGTTCGTTAACCAGGGCCGCGTGTTCCGCGCTGTCTGGTTTGCCGATGCAGGAAACCCGGCCGGCCACGGCATCGGGGCCAAGGGCGCCTACTACACCCCGGAAGGCAAGAGCCTGCGCAAGGCCTTCCTGCGCTCGCCGCTGGAATTCTCGCGGATCACGTCGGGCATGGCCATGCGCTTCCACCCCATCCTGCAGCAGTGGCGCATGCACAAGGGCATCGACTACGGCGCGCCAACGGGCACCCGCGTCAAGTCCACCGGCGACGGCGTGGTCGAGTTCGTCGGGCGCGAAGGCGGTTATGGCAACCTTGTCATCGTGCGCCACGGCGGCGGCGTCACCACGCACTACGCCCACCTCTCGCGATTCGGCCAGGGCGTTCGCCGGGGCGCTCGCGTCTCGCAGGGCGAGGTGATCGGGTTTGTCGGCCAGACCGGCTGGGCCACCGGGCCACATCTCCACTACGAATTCCGCGTCAACGACCAGCACCGCAATCCGCTCACCATTGCCTTCCCGGCCGCGCAGCCGATCGGCGCCGACCGTGTGGCATCCTTCCGCAATGCAGCCGAACCCATGGCAGCGCGGCTTGACATGCTGCGGACCACCAACCTGGCCGCGCTCGAGTAAAGCCGGGCATTCGGGGCGGGGTCGCCCGCCCGCGCACGCCCAGCCCCGCCTGATCGCCGACTGCACGCTTGGACGCACGCCCCCAGCATTACATCGGCCTGATGTCCGGCACCAGCCTGGACGGGGTTGATGCCGCGCTGGTGGACCTTCAGAGCACCCCCCGCCTGCTCGCGACGCACTACAGCGCGTTCCCGCAGGAACTCCGCAACGAGCTGTTGGATCTGCACGCGGACGGCCATGCCGAACTGCACCGCGCGGCGCTGGTGTCAAACCAGCTCGCCATGCTCTATGCCGAGGCCGTGCAGCGCCTGCTGACGCATGCGCGCATTCAGGCACATGAAGTGGCTGCCATCGGCTGCCATGGCCAGACGGTACGGCATCGCCCCGAGGAGGGCTATACTCTGCAGCTCAACAACTCTTCGCTGCTGGCCGAATACACCGGAATCAGCGTGGTGTCGGACTTTCGCAGCCGCGACGTCGCCGCCGGCGGCAATGGCGCGCCGCTGGTGCCGGCCTTCCATGCCGCCTGCTTTCGCGCGGCCGGCACGCATCGCGCCATCATCAACATCGGCGGAATTGCCAACGTCACCGCTCTGCCGCCCGCCCAGGGAGCCGGATCTCAGACCGCTGTCACGGGCTTCGACACCGGCCCAGGCAATATGCTGCTCGATGCTTGGGCGCACGAGCACCTCGGCGCCGAACACGACACTGGCGGAGCCTTCGCGGCATCTGGCAAGGTCCAGGAAGCGTTGCTGGCCGCCTGTCTCGCCGACCCCTATTTTTCGATGTCACCGCCCAAGAGCACCGGTCGCGACCGCTTCCACGGCATGTGGCTGCGGGCCATGCTGGACCGGCTGGGCGCCCCGGAAGTCGCCAGCCTACGCCCCGAGGACATGCAGGCAACGCTGGCCGAACTGACCGCTCGCAGCATTGCCGAAGCCCTGGCGCGCTGGTGTCCGCTGTCACAGGAAGCCTACGCGTGCGGCGGAGGCGTGCACAACAGGGATCTGATGCAACGGCTGGAAAGGCACCTCGCGGCAGGCCCCACCAAAACCACGCTGGCGTCGACCGAGGCGCTCGGCATGCACCCGGACTGGGTGGAGGCCATGGCCTTCGCGTGGCTGGCACAGCAGGCCATCGAGCGGCATCCGGCAAACCTGCCGGCCGTCACGGGTGCGCGCGGTCCGCGGATACTCGGGGCGATCCACCCGAAGTAGTGCAAGGCATCGCCTGCCGATCAAGCGCGGCGACGCTGAACGTGCCGGAAGAGCGCGGCGCAGACGCAAATACGGGAGCCTCGGCCCCCGTATTCAATAGCTGCAGTGAACGCCGTTCTGGTCGATCAGGCCGAGAAGGACGAACCGCAGCCGCAGGTGCTCGTCGCGTTGGGGTTCTTGATCACGAATTGGGCGCCTTCGAGGCCTTCCGAGTAGTCGATCTCCGCGCCGACCAGGTACTGGTAGCTCATGGCATCAATCAGCAGTTGCACGCCGTTCTTCTCCATCACGGTGTCATCCTCGGCCTTCTCTTCGTCGAAGGTGAATCCGTACTGGAATCCCGAGCAGCCGCCACCCGTCACGTACACGCGCAGCTTGAGTTCCGTATTGCCTTCCTCGTCGATCAACGCCTTGACCTTGTTGGCGGCGTTGTCGGTGAAGACCAGCGGGGCGGGCATTTCGGCAACTGCATTCATGCGAATCTCTCCTGAAGAAGCCTCCACCCGCATTATCCGGTGCGCCTGGAGGGGGGTCAACCCGTAGCACAGTAGGGTTATGGCCGCTCGGGGCGGTCATTTCCGACACTGCTGCGCGGCGGAGCACGGGCTCGTGAAGGAGATGGTGTCAGCCTGTCCGAAAACAAGGCCCGCGGGCAGCCCGCTAGGCTGCCGGCTCAGCCGCCAGACTTGCTTGAGGCGATCTTCAACTCGACAGGCTTGGCCTCGCTGGAACGATGCACCAGGCGCCCCTCGACAATGGCCCCGAGATGAATTTCCAGCGTGTTGTAGTGCACATCCCCAATCACGCGCGAACGCGACTGCAGCTCGAGGAACTCCGCCGTATGGACTGGCCCGGTGATTGCCCCGTTGACGACCAGGTGGGACACGCGGATCTCGCCCTCGATGCGCGCCGCCTCGCTCACCACCAGCGTGGACGGCTGCTCGGCGATTGCCGTCACGTTGCCGACGATCTCCCCATCCACGCGCAAGCCGCCCGTGAAACTGATGTTGCCCTCGATCCGGGTGCCGACGCCGATCAGACTGTCGATGCGGCTTTGCGGCTTGTTGGGTTGCTTGCTGCGAAACATGGCTGCCTCCTTGATTCCATCCGTTTCCCGTAAAGCCGGCGGGCGTCATGCCCGCCGCCTTGCCAGCCCGAGAAAGCGGAACCCCACAACGCACCCGCCCGGCTCGTGCCGTTCACGACGACTCGCCGCGGTTCACAAGAGCTTGACGCTTTGGGTGACACGCGCTTCGCCGCTGCCATTCTCGAAAACCTTGACCTGCACCGCGCGAACCTTGGCTGACGGCGGGACGCGAAAACTGCCTTCGACGCGGTGGAAAAAGCGGAAATTGAGCTTACGCCGCCCGTCCTCTGCCGCGTCGTCGCCAGTCGCGACGATGATATCACCACGACCCTTGTCCTGCAGATCGACGAGAATCTGAATGGCCCCCTGGAACTCCCTGTTACGCCTGCCGCCCTGCATGACGAGCAGCCGGTAGCGGTACTCTCCCGACAGCGGTCCCGGCTCGACCTTGAGACGGTGAATGGACACCGGCTCATCGCGCCGGTCGCTGGGCATCAGGCCCTCGAAGAACGCCAGGTCCTCCTTCAGGCGCGTGTTATCCGCTTCCATTTGCCTGACCTGGCTGCTGAGCTGCTGCTGGGCGCTCTGCTCGATCTTCAAGCGGGCGTCCGCCGCACTGGAAACCGCGCGCAGCTTTTCGGCCTCGGCTTCCAGTTGCGCCACGCTGCTGCGCAGCTGCACCAGTTCCGCCTCCACTTCGCTCTGGTCGAATCCAGCGAAGCGCCTGCCCGCGTCGTAGATCCACGCCGCCAGCGCCAGCGTCACCGCAGTCACCACGCAGATGCCCAGCCAGCGCCAATACCACGCGACATGCGTGCGCACCGTCATCTTCGGTGCGGAAATCCCGAACCGCCGGCGCAGCCGCTTGATTAGGGTTTGCATTGCGGCTGCGCCTGTCCGCCGCCGGAGACTAGGGAACGACCGGCAGTTGGCCCAGCGCCGCAGCCT
>VGIE01000234.1 GCA_016867955.1 Betaproteobacteria bacterium | reverse complement strand
CCCGAGGTCGTGCGCCCGTGCCCGCAGCCTGCCGCGCAATCCGCCGACATCGTCCAGGGATACAAACTTGTAGGCCGAGGCGTTGAGGATGCGCATTCGGGGATTGGCCGGTTGGTGAGCGATGACGCCGGGCGAGCCCGGTGCGCCGCCAACGATGAAGGAGCGCGCGATTATAGCCGCGCGGACGGTGCGGTGGACACCGCGATATCCGGACTGGAGCGGTAGAATCGTCCTTGCCAGTCGGCGCCATAACCCTCCTCATTCCGGTGATCCAGCCCCGTTTCGTCCATCTGCGCCTCCACAGCGAGTACTCGATCACGGACGGCATTGTCAGGATCGACGACGCGGTGGAGCGGGCGGCGGCCGATGGCATGCCGGCGCTGGCAGTGACCGACCTTGCCAACCTGTTTGGCATGGTGAAGTTCTACCAGGCAGCGCGCGGCAAGGGCGTGAAGCCGGTGATCGGCTGCGACTTGTGGATCACCAACGAGTCCGAGCGCGACAAGCCCCACCGACTGCTGCTGCTGGTGCAATCGCGCGCCGGCTACCTGCGGCTCTCGCGGCTCATTTCACGGGCCTGGCTGGAGAACCAGCACCGCGGCCGCGCCGAGGTGAACAAGGTCTGGTTTGGTGGAGGCCGCTCGGGGGAAGGCACGGAGGGACTGATCGCGCTGTCGGGTGGCATGGGCGGCGACGTGGGCGCCGCCCTGTTGCAGGACAACGCCGTGCAGGCGGGCAAGCTGGCGGCGGGCTGGGCAAAACTGTTCCCCGATCGCTACTACATCGAATTGCAGCGCGCAGGGCTGCCGCAGTCGGAAGCCTACAGCCAGGCTGCGGTGGCGGTGGCAGGACGCCTGGGACTGCCCGTCGTGGCGACGCATCCGGTGCAATTCCTGTCGCCCGGGGACTACAGCGCGCACGAGGCGCGGGTGTGCATCGCCGAGGGCTACGTCATGTCGGACCAGCGCCGGCCGCGGCCCTTTTCGCCGCAAAGCCATTTCCTCACCCAGGAAGCAATGGCGGCGCTGTTCGCCGATTTTCCGGAGGCGCTGGCCAATTCGCTGGAGATCGCCCGCCGCTGCAACCTCGAACTGGAACTCGGCAAGTCCCGCTTGCCGCAGTTCCCGACACCCGACGACGTCGGGCTGGACGACTACCTGATCAAGCAGGCGAAGGCGGGCCTCGAGCGGCGGCTGGAACGCCTGCACCCGGATCCGGCGGCGCGCGCCGCGGCCGCGCCGCGATACGAGGAGCGCCTCACCTTCGAGGTGAAGACCATCATCCAGATGGGCTTCCCGGGCTACTTCCTCATCGTTGCCGACTTCATCAACTGGGCCAAGCGCAACGGCATCCCGGTGGGGCCCGGCCGCGGCTCGGGCGCCGGTTCGCTGGTGGCGTATTCTCTGGGCATCACCGACCTCGACCCGCTTGCCTACAACCTGCTGTTCGAGCGCTTCCTCAATCCGGAGCGCGTGTCGATGCCGGACTTTGACATCGACTTCTGCCAGGAGGGGCGCGACCGCGTCATCGACTACGTGCGCGACAAGTACGGGCGCGAATCGGTGTCGCAGATCGCCACCTTTGGCACCATGGCCGCCAAGGCGGTGGTGCGCGATGTCGCCCGCGTGCTCGAGTGGCCCTACAGCCGCGCCGATGAACTGGCCAAGCTCATCCCGTTCCAGCCGGGCAAGCTGGTCACCCTGAAGCGCCGCACCGACAAGAATGATGCGCAAACCATTTACGCGCGCGAAGTCGAGCCACAGATCAACCAGCGCGAGCGCGACGACGAGGAGACGCGCCAGTTGCTGGAACTCTGCATGCAGCTCGAGGGTATGGCCCGCAATGTCGGCATGCACGCCGGCGGCGTGCTGATCGCGCCCGGCAAGCTCACCGAATTCTGCCCGATGTACGCAGCGCAGGGCACCGCGAACGTGGTGTCGCAGCTCGACAAGGACGATGTCGAGGCGGTGGGCCTGGTGAAATTCGACTTCCTCGGCCTCACCACGCTGACCATCCTCGATTGGGCGTCGCGTCATGTGCGGCGCCTGCACGATCCCGATTTTTCGCTTGAGCGCATCCCGCTCGACGACCCGGCGGCCTACCGCATTTTTTCCAGCGCCAATACCACCGCCGTGTTCCAGTTCGAATCGCGCGGCATGCGCGACCTCCTCAAGCGCGCCCGCCCCGACCGCTTCGAGGACATCATCGCGCTGGTGGCGCTGTACCGGCCGGGCCCGATGGACCTGATCCCGGATTTCTGCGACTGCAAGCACGGCATCAAGGCGCCCGAATATCCGGATCCGCGCACCGAGAGCATCCTGTCCGAGACCTACGGCATCATGGTGTACCAGGAGCAGGTCATGCAGATGGCGCAGATCATCGGCGGCTACTCGCTGGGAAGCGCCGACCTGCTGCGACGCGCCATGGGCAAGAAGAAGCCCGAGGAGATGGCCGAACACCGCGGCATCTTCCGCGAGGGCGCCGGCAGGAACGGCATTGCCGCCGACAAGGCCGATGTGATCTTCGACCTGATGGAGAAGTTCGCCGGCTACGGCTTCAACAAATCGCATGCCGCAGCGTATGCGCTGGTGGCCTACCAGACTGCCTGGATGAAGGCGCATTACCCGGCCGCCTTCATGGCGGCCAACATGTCGGCGATGGCCGACGACACCGACAAGCTGCACCTGCTGCGCGACGACGTAGTGGACAACGGCCTCAGGCTGCTGGCACCCGACCTCAACAAGGGCGAATACCGCTTCGTTCCGCTCGATGACAAGTCCATCGCCTACGGGCTGGGCGGCGTAAAGGGCACTGGCGAGTCGGCCATCGGCGCCATCCTAAAGTCGCGGGCGGCTGACGGCCCGTTCAAGGATTTGTTCGACCTGTGCCGCCGCGTCGACAAGCGCGTCGTCAACCGCCGCGCCATCGAGGCGCTGGTGCGCGCCGGCGCGCTCGACAGCGTGCGCGTAAGGCCGACAGACCATCGCTCCAGCCAGCTCGCCTCGGTCGGCATCGCCATGGAGGCGGCGGAGCAGGCTGAGCGCAACGCCAACCAGGTCAGCCTGTTTGGCGGACCGGACGAGGGCTCGTCCACGCAGCTTGTCCTGATCGAGCGGCCGCGCTGGACCGAATCCGAGCAGCTGCTGGAGGAAAAGACGGCGCTGGGCTACTACTTCAGCGGCCATCCCTTTACCGCGCACCGGCGCGAGATGGGCGGCTTCCTCAAGGTGCCGCTGGCGAAGCTCTCACCAAAAAACGAAAACCAGCTGCTCGCCGGCATCGTCAGCGGCACGCGCCTGATGCAGACCCGCAACGGCCGCATGGCGGTGATCATTATCGACGACGGCTCGGCGGCCATCGAGGTCACCGCCTTCGCCGAGCTGTTTGAAGCGCACCGCGAGCAGCTGAAGGACGATCGTGCGGTCGTCATCGTCGGCAAGGTCGCGAAGGACGAGTATTCGGGCAACGTGCGCGTGCGCGCCGAGAAGGTGCTCGACCTCGCGCAGGCGCGCAGCCGTTTTGCGCGCGAGATGCGGCTGTCGATGAACGGCGCTGCCTCGACGGCGGGTGCCGCCGCCGCCGCGCGGCTCAAGCAACTGCTCGCCCCGCATCGGAACGGCCCCTGCCCGGTGGCTATCCGCTACCGCAACGGCGATGCCAGCGTCGAGGTGCGCCTGGGCGACGGCTGGCGCGTAAACCTCGACGACGCGCTGATCGCCTCGCTGCGAGAGTGGCTGAAGCCGGAGAACGTCGAGATCGTATATCAGTAACGATATCGAATCCGGCTGCAGTGGCCCGCAGGACGGTGATCTTCGGTTTCAGATTCAGTGAATTTCCGGCATGGACGCTGCGTCCGGAAGCCCGGCCGCCATGCCGGCCGGGAAGGCACTTTCCCCCTCTGTTTCAAGATGCTCCGCAATACTTCGCGGGCTGGTACGATCAGTCCGGTATCAGGCGGCGTTGCCGCCTGCCACGCCGGATGGTCTGGTGCAGTCCCGGCGCGCCCGTCTGGACGGCGAGAATCGGGGTGAACATGCCAAGCAAGCGGCAAGCAGCGAAGGGCGTCGTGGCTGACCGCGGCGACGCGATCAGCCACCATCGACGCACATTGGCGGTTATCCGGCAGTTTCGGGTCATCGTGCAGGTGGTGCGGCAGCATTACACCAGCGTCGAGCGCAGCGCCGGCATCAGCGGCGCGCAGTTGTCGGCGATGAACCACATCGCCTCCGAGCCCGGCGTGACTGTCAGCGGGCTGGCCACGCAGCTCGGGCTGCACCAGTCCACGGTCAGCAACCTGACCGCCCGGCTGGACTCGCAGGGCTATGTCAGGCGCAGGCGCATCAAGGGCGACCGGCGTGTTGTCGAGCTGGCGCTGACGGCTGACGGGCAGAAGATGCTGCGCACGGCGCCCAAGCCCGCTTCGGGCGTGCTGAACCAGGCGCTGGAGAACATGTCCGATGAGGCTCTGCTGGAATTGCACTGCCAGCTCGAGAAGGTCATCGAATTGCTGGTCGTGAAGAATCCCACGGCGGCGACGCGGCCGATTTCCGAGGCGTAGCGGAAGGGGGGGGGACGCGCCGCTGCCGGCCT
>VGIE01000233.1 GCA_016867955.1 Betaproteobacteria bacterium | reverse complement strand
GGGGACGAGGCGAAGGAACTTGGCCCACAGATCGGGGACCTGCTGTATCGCCGCCAGCCAGCGCTCCATTTCGGCGGTCGAGGAGCCGATTTCCCGCATCGGCAGCGTATCGGCCGCCCGCGCACCGGGCGCCGCCGCCAGACTGTCAATCGGCGTTGGAACGGGACCCCGAATCGGCGTGCAAAAGGGACCCCTCTTCGGTTTGTTTCGGCGGTGCGTGAGCGGATTGTCCCGGTAGTGCATAGGAGGGCCCCGCGCGTGGCGCGGCGTGCCCTGACGAGCGCCGCCGCGGCCCGCGCGGGAGGAGCCTGTGCACCCACCGGGGCAAGCCGCGGGGGTGGGGTCTGGGGAGGGGGTCAGGCGCGGTTTTTGAAGCGCCAGCTTTCGTTGCCGGTCTCGACGATCTCGCAGTGGTGGGTGAGCCGGTCGAGCAGCGCGGTGGTCATCTTGGCATCGCCGAAGACGGCGGGCCATTCGCCGAAGGCGAGGTTGGTGGTGACCAGGACGGACGTCTGTTCGTAGAGCCTGCTGATCAGGTGGAACAGGAGCTGGCCGCCGGATTGCGCGAAGGGCAGATAGCCGAGCTCGTCGAGCACGATGAAGTCCACCCGGCAGAGCTGATCGGCGATGCGCCCGGGCCGGCCGGCACGGCCCTCGGCCTCGAGCTTGTTCACCAGGTCGACGACGTTGAAGAAGCGGCCGCGGGCGCCGTCGCGGATGCAGGCGCGGGCGATCGCGATGGCGAGGTGGGTCTTGCCGGTCCCGGTGCCGCCGACCAGGACGACGTTGCGCTGATGGGCGAGGAACTCGCCGCCGGCGAGGTCGCGCACCAGGGCCTCGTTGACCGGCGTGCCGTTGAAGCCGAAGTCCGCGAGGTCCTTGGCCAGCGGCAGCTTGGCGAGCGTGATCTGGTACTTGATCGAGCGCGCCTGCTTCTCGGTGATCTCGGCGGTGAGCAGGTCGCCGACGAAGCGTTGCGGCTCGTGCTGGCGCTTGACGGCGGTCGCGATGATCTCGTCGAAGGCGGCCTTCATGCCATAGAGCTTGAGCTCGCCCATGGCGGCCAGAATCTTGGAACGCTCCATCATACGGCCCCTCTCAAGCTGTCATAGCGGGCGCAATCGGCCGACGGCTCGTGGTTGAGCCGCAGCGCGTCGGGGGTCATGATCGTCATCGGGGCATCGGCCTCGCGCCGTCGGGCCAGGATGTTGAGGATCACGGCGGCGGAATGGACGCCTTCGCGCAACGCCTCGCCGCAGGCGGCCTCGACGGCGGGAAGCCCGTCGCTCAGCACGGTGGTGAGGATATCGACCATCTGGCGATCGCCGTCATCGGCACTGGCGAGCTTGCGCCGGACGCGATCCAGGCTGGCCGGCAGGACCCAGTCCTTGAACGGGGCGCCGTTGCGCAACGCGCCGGGCTTGCGCGCCAGTACTGGCACGTAATGCCAGGGATCGAAGACCGTCCGGTCGCGCCCGAAGCAGCGTGCATGCGCGCCGACGAGGCGCCCGTCCTGGCGCAGCTCGATCCGGTCGGCATAGGCGCGAACCTCGACCGGCCGGCCAACCGCGCCCGCCGCCACCGAGTACTTGTTGTTGTCGAAGCGCACCAGGCAGGTCTTGGAGACCGACGCCGGGACCGCATGGAACCCGTCGAAGCGGCCGGTATAGGGAACGAAGCTCGGCCGTTCCGCCTCGAAGACGTCCCAGATCGTCCGATCGCGCAGCTCGGGATGGCGATGCGCCTTCGCGTAGGCGATGCACTGGTCCATGAGCCAGGCGTTCACCTCATCATAGCTCTTCACCCTGAGCCGCGGCGTGAAGAAGCGCTCACGCACCAGCCCGACCTGGTTCTCGACCTGTCCCTTCTCCCAGCCCGAGGCCGGCGTGCAGGCCACCGGCTCGACCAGATAGTGCCCGCACATCTGCACGAAGCGGCGATTGTAGGCGCGCTCCTTGCCGACGAAGATCGTCTCCACCGCCGTCTTCATGTTGTCGTAGATGCCGCGCGTGCAGGCGCCCTTGAAGAAGGCGAAGGCCCGGTCGTGGGCGTCGAACACCATCTCCTGCGTCTCGCGCGGATAGGCCCGCACGAACAGCATGCGGCTATGGCAGAGCCGGACATGCGCGACCTTCACCGTGACGGTCACGCCGCCGATCAACACGATCTCGTGGCTCCAGTCGAACTGGTAGGCCTCGCCCGGCGCGAAGCTCAGCGGCACATAGGCCTCCGCCGTCGATGCGGACCGTTCGCGTTGCCAGCCCCGCGCATAGCGACGAACCGCGTCGTAACCGCCGTCGTAGCCCAGGCCGCGCAGCGTCTCGAACACCCGGATCAGCGTCAGCCGTTCCCGCGGCGCCTTGCCCTCATTGGCCAGCAGCAGCCCGTCCAGCGCCTCGCGCCATGGACCGAGCCTCGGCCGCGGTTGCCGCTCCCGCGTGTAGCGGAACTCCGTCGCCTCCGATCGAAGCACCTTCCGCACGACCTTCCGCGACAGCCCTAGCTCCCGGCAGATCGCCTTGATCGGCTTCTTCTGACCGAAATACGCGCGACGGATCTTGGCAATCGTTTCCACTACCAGCATCCTCAACCAGGCCCCCATGTTCCTCATGGAAGCCATGGTGAACCCCACGCCCCCGGGGGCCCGATTGGACGCCGATCACCCCGAAAACGGGGTCCTTATTCCACGCCGAAACACACTCGAAATGAGCGGCGACAGCTACCGTCTCAACCAGAGCAAGCGACGCGCCCGTCGCGCCCCGGCCGACGAGCAATCCACCGCGAGCAGCCCGCCCTGAATGCGGCCAGCAGAAAGGGCCCCCGCGGGGGCCCTTTCTGCTACGCCGCCTGATGCATTTTTACTCCGGCCAGACGCTGCATTTTTACTCCGGCGTTGACACAGAACAGAAGCGGGAGCGGCCCAGGGTATCCGACGGCCATCCCATGAGCCGGCTCGATGAGCTGCTACCCTGGAACTGGGCTCAGCTCAAAGCCGCAGCCTGACCCACGTGTCAGGAATGGACGCTTACAAGGCATCAAAGCAATATCAAAGGCTTTGCCGAATGAGGTTTCGGCAACGTTCGGACGAGGAACCATTACAAGCGACCCCCAAACGTTCAACAATCTCCGATTCTGCCAATAAAACGGTTCATGCCGACATCCGGCTCCCACACCTGCCGATGCACGTCGAGCATGTAGGGCAGCGCCCGTTTTCGGGACGAGACGATGGCATCGTAGTCGGCAATGAAATGCCGCATCAGATCGGCGACTTCCCGGCGAAGTGCGTCCTCGTCGATCGTGATCACCTTCCTATCCCTGACCACCACTCGCCCGTCGACAATTACGGTCTCTACACCGCGGCCGGATTCCGTGTAGACTAACTGACGCGCCGCGCTGTTATAGGGCAAATAGGCGGGATCTTTCAGATCGATCAGGATCAGGTCGGCCTTGTATCCGGACTTGATCGCACCAAGGCTGCCGGCGAGGCCCGCAGTGCGAGCGTTGCCCAACGTCGCATGACGAAGGACCTCGTGAGCAAGCGCCGGACCCGGCTCCGGCTCGCTCACCGCGGCCAGCAGACAGAATAACTTCATAGCTTGAAAGACGCTCTGCACGTCGCTGCCGCTGCAATTGTCACAACCAATCCCGAGCCGGACGCCGGCCTCACGCAGGTCGCATACCGGGGCCACGCCGCTCTTGAGCTTCATGTTGCTGAGATGGTTGAGGACGATGCCGGCATTGGCCGCAGCCATGCGATCCATCTCGCCGCGTGTGATCCAGACGCTGTGTACGATATTCAGACGCGGGCCGAGCAGTCCGTTGTGTTCGAGATAGCTGATCAGGGACCCGTCGTGAGCGCCAAACTGCTCGCGCGCAATCAAAACCTGTCCGCGCGTTTCATAGACATGGGTGTAGACCGCGAGATCGTGTTTGTGGGCGAGATCGGCGCAGCCTTGCAGCATCTTCGGCGAGCAGCGCTGTGGCGCGAATGGAGCGACCGCCCAATGCAAGGTGTCCTTAGCCCGATGGCGCTTGAACTGGTGTTCGAGATAGTCGAGTTGATCGCGCACGGGGCGACCCGTCGTGCCCAGCATCTCCCGCACGTCGGGTGGAAGGCTATCCCGGTTACGCACCATGGCGATGGGAGGGATGTCCCAGACCATCGGCGAGAACACAACGCGGATGCCTACGTCGCGATACGCCTGCACGACGATGTCGGTGCCCGGCTCGTCCAGCGGGACGAGACCCAGCATGTCCTGCACGGTGGTGATGCCGCAGCGTAACGATTCAACGGCGCCGACCAGGGTGCGGACGCGCAACTCCTCCTTGCTGCGATTGGCGCCCATCGGCAGGGTGTAAAGCAGCCACATTTCCAGTGGCAGTTCCTCGAACATCCCGCGGCACAGGGTGTCGTGCGAATGATAGTGCGCGTTGATCAATCCAGGCACCACCAGCCGGTCGCGCGCGTCGATGATCTCCACCCCATGCGCTGCGAGGTCCGGACCGACCGCAACGATGTTGCTTCCTTCGATCAGAACGTCGGCCACCGGCGGCTTATGCACATTACCATCGTGGTCGTAGACCTGGCCGCCTCGGATCAACAGCCGTTTCGCATCCGCCATGTCGATGCTCCTGCGCCC
>VGIE01000232.1 GCA_016867955.1 Betaproteobacteria bacterium | reverse complement strand
TTTGCAAAGGGGCTACAAGGCGGATGCGTCCGATTTCGGGCTGCTAGAATTGTGCCCTTCGCGCGGCAGGCACGCTGCCCTCCCCGCGGCGCTCTTTCAAAGATCCTGGACAACCCCAATGCATCCGACACTCGGAATCGCGGTCAAGGCCGCACGTCGGGCCGGCGCCATCATCAATCGCGCTGCCCGAGACCTTGAAGGCCTCACCATCACCCGCAAGCGACACGCCGACTTCGTCACCGAAGTGGACAATGCTGCCGAGCAGGCCATCATCGACGTCCTGCAGCGTGCGTACCCGAACCACGGCATCTTAGCAGAGGAGTCCGGCGCCCAAGGCGCGGCGCGCGCGGACCATACCTGGATCATCGACCCGCTCGACGGCACCACCAATTTCATCCATGGCTTTCCGCAGTACGCGGTATCGATCGCTCTGCGCCACAAGGATGTGCTGGAACAGGCCGTGATCTACGACCCGGCGCGCAATGAGCTGTTCACCGCCACGCGCGGCCGCGGCGCCTTCCTCGACGACAAGCGCCTGCGCGTGACCCAGCGGTCGCAGCTGCGCGATGCACTGATCGCCACGGGCTTTCCGTTCCGCGAATTCCAGCACATCGACACCTACCTCGCGATGTTCCGCGACCTGCTGCCCAAGGTCGCCGGCATCCGCCGCCCCGGAGCCGCGGCGCTGGATCTGGCCTGGGTGGCGGCGGGGCGCCTCGACGGCTTCTGGGAGATGGGGCTCGCTCCCTGGGACATGGCGGGGGGCGCGCTGCTCATCCAGGAGGCCGGCGGCCTCGTCGGCGACCTCAAGGGCGAAGCTGGCTACCTCGACAGCGGCAACATTGTCGGCGGCAACCCCAAGATCTTCGTGCAGTTGCTGCGGGCGCTAGAGCCTTACGTGCCGGCGTAGCGTGGTGAAAACGCATGAGGGGAGACTCCCCTCAAACTCCCCAGCTTCAGCACGCCTGACGGAAATTCCGTCAGGCGCCGCTTAGGCCGCTCACGCCCATGGGCCTCTTTGACCGGCTGTTCGGCAAGGGTGGGCGCGTCGCGGATCCTGCCCGCCCGGCAGGCGGCGAACTTGCAGCCCTCGTGGACCGCGGCATCGCATTGCACGAAGCGGGCCGGCTCGACGATGCCGAGGCCCTCTACCGGCAGGTGCTCGCCGGCGATCCGCGTAACGCCAATGCCCTGCACCTCACTGGCGTGCTGCAGCACCAGCGCGGCGAACATGCCGAGGCGCTCGCCGCCATCGATGCCGCCCTGCACGCTGATCCCGGCGTCGCGCTCTTCCATTTCAACCGCGGCAATGTGCTGGTTGCGCTGGCACGGACGGAGGCCGCCGCCGCAAGTTTCGCCGAGGCCGTGCGGCTCAAGCCGGCGCACGCGGCGGCTTGGTTCAACATCGGCAAGGCGCGCCTTGCACTGAAGCAGGCGCCCGCCGCCGCAGATGCCCTGCGCCAGGCCCATGCGCTGGCGCCGGATACCCCGGGGCTGCGCGCCGAGTTCTGCGCCGCGCTGCTGTCGGCTGGCGATGAACTCGCAAACGGCGCACCGCTGTTCCGCGAGGCCGCGGCGCTGCTGCTGGACCACTGGCAATCGATGGAACGGCCCGGCGCCGCCCGGCTGATGCTCGCCTACAGCCTGAACCAGCAGGGCCGCTGGACGGAAGCCGAGCAGCACTATCGCGCCGTGCTCGCCGCCGCGCCGACGCTGGAGGAGGAACTCAAGGCGCACAGCAACCTGGCCAACACCTGCAACCAGCTTGGCAAGATGACCGAGGCCATCGATCACTACCGCGCGGCCCTGCGCCTGAACCCCGCGCTGGCCGACACCGCGTCCTCCATCGCCGCCTGCATCAATTACGCACCAGACGCCACGCCGGGGGAGATGCTGGACGCGCATCGCGACTGGGCGCGGCGCTATGCAACCGGCCTGGATGCGGCATGGCGGCGCCAGGCCGCCGATCGCCACATGGGTCACGCCGCCGGCCACGATCCGGGGCGCCGCCTGCGCATCGGCTACGTTTCGCCGGACTTCCGGCGCCACCCAGTTGCCACACTGTTTGCTCCGGTGATCGAGCGCCACGACCGCACGCGCCTCGAGGTGACCTGCTACTACAACCATCGCGGCGCCGATGCCGTCACCGCACGCATCCGCGCCGCCGCCGCCCGGTGGCGCGACGTAGCCGGCATCGAGCATGCGGAGCTCGCCGAATCGATCGCCGCGGACCGCATCGACATCCTCGTCGACCTCGCTGGCCACACCGCGCACAACCGCATGCAGGTATTCGCGCGCCGGCCCGCGCCGGTGCAGGTCGAGTGGCTGGGCTACTTCACCACCACAGGCATAGAGGCATTCGACTATTTCCTCTCCGACCCGCATTGCTCGCCCCCGGGGCAGGAGCAATGGTTCAGCGAGAAGCTGCTGCGCCTTCCCGCCACGCGCTTCTGCTACGAACCCCACCCGTTCATGCCCGCGGTCAACGACCTGCCTGCACTGTCGCAAGGCCGAGTGACCTTCGGTTGTTTCAACAATCTCGCCAAGCTGAACGAGCGCGTGCTGCGGCTGTGGGCGCGGATCCTCGACGCCGTGCCGGGCGCACGCCTTGTCATCCAGGCCCAGGCGCTGGACGACCTGCCCAATCGCCAACGGTTCTTGGAGTTCGCCGCGCATTGCGGCATCGCGCGCGACCGCCTGGAACTGCGCCCGTTCGTGCCGATCGAGCAGGCCGCGCTCGCCTATCACGGCATCGACATCGCCCTCGACCCCTTCCCATTCTGCGGCGGCATGACCAGTTTCGAGTCGCTGTGGATGGGCGTGCCTGTGGTGACGCACGAAGCAGTCCTGATCGCCGGCCGCCAGACGCTGTCCATGCTCGTCAACCTCGACCTGCCACAGTTCATCGCTCGCGACGACGCGCATTACGTGGAGATCGCCGTGGCCCTGGCCGCGGACACCGCAGCGCTTGCGGCGCTGCGTTGCGAACTGCGCCCGCGCTTCCAGGCCTCCCCGCTGATGGACTATGCGGGGTTCACCCGGGCGCTGGAGGCGGCATACCACCGCATATGGCAGGCCTGGACGACCGGGTCGGACCGAACCCCGCCCAGCGCGGCACCCTGACAACCGGTTAAGTGGTCAAGTCGCGCGCAAGCCCCGGATTGATGTACGATTCCGCACTGCGGAGATGTCAGGAGGCGCTGGACGCTCCGACGCCCGTTCATCCAGAGAAGGCTTCGCAAACATTCATGAAACATCGCTTGAAGGCAATCCTGATCGCCGCCGGTCTTCTGCTTTGTGCACCTGCTTTCGCGCAAATCAAGATCGGGGTAGTCAACCTCGACCGCCTGATCCGCGAGGCGCCGGCCGCGATCAGCGCACAGAAGCGCCTGCAACAGGAATTCCAGCCGCGCGAGAAGGAACTCAACGGCCTGTCCGAGAAGATAAGGGTCGCGCAGGAGAACCTGGCCAAGAACGGCCTCACCATGTCGGAGTCGATGCGCCAGACCCGCGAGCGCGAGCTGGTCGAACTCAACCGCGACCTGCAGCGCAGGCAGCAGGCGTTTCAGGAGGACCTGACGCAGCGCCGCAACGAGGCCCTGTCGGCGTTGATCGAGCAGGCCAATCGCGCGGTGCGCCAGATGGCCCAGGCCGAGAAGTTCGACCTTATCTTCCAGGAAGCCGTCTATTGGAGCCCGTCGATCGACCTCACCGATCGGATCATGAAGGCGCTGGTCGATCCGCCAGCCAAGTAGGCGGACCGGGGGCCCGCGCGGCGGGTCCCGGCCGGCAAGGCTGATTACAATGACTGCGCATTGGCACTGCGTGCGCAGGCTCCACTCTCCAACTGATAACAATTTCCGCCCGAACTCACGGAACGGCAGGCGCTCCGCCCACGGCGCCCGCCGTGACGACCGGGACGACGGCGACCTCCGCGTACACGTCGCCGGCCATGCGGCCGGCGACGATGGCTACTCGAGCAACTGCCCGTTCAGTTCGTCGCTGACGAACTTGTTCGGGTGCAGGAAAAAGGCCAGCACCAGAGCCCCATTGGGCGCGCGCGCCACGTGCCGGTGGCCCGGCGGGCGCCAGACGTAATTGCCGGCCAGCACCTCGCCCTCCTCGTCGACGATGCTGCCCTCGAGGACATAGGTCTGCTCGATCTCGACGTGCTCATGCAGCGGCAACTCGGTGCCCGGCGCCCAGCGGAACAACGCCGTCATCAGTCCGCTCTCCTTGTCCTGCAGCAGGATCTTCATTTCCACACCCTTGACCGGCGTGTCCTTCCACGGCAGCGCGGCCACGTCGACGAAGCGCGACTCCAGCGGACCCAGCGTCCTGCCCTCGAATGCATGCGGTGTTTCGGCTGTCACGATCACCCCCCTAAAGAACCCATGCAAGAAACATCCTGCGGCGATGCTACTACAGCCGCCCGCGCCGGGCAGCCGGAAATCCGCAGGCGCGAGGCCTCGGGGCATCGCGCATTCGCGATGCACGGCCCCCGCCGCGGGGTTATCGTTGAGGTTGCTGACTGCCGGGGCGCAAGCCAGCCCCGGCCCGCGCTACATATTCCAAGAGGAGGCCGGCATGACCGACATTGACCAGAACCCGCGCGACATCGAAGCCATCCACCAGTTGAAGGCGCGCTACT
>VGIE01000231.1 GCA_016867955.1 Betaproteobacteria bacterium | reverse complement strand
CGCGCCGCGGCCGAGCCTTCCGGCGTCAGCACGCGGTAGATGTCGCGGCCGATCAGTGCCGAGACCCGCCGCAGCTCAGGCAAAGTCAACTCGGCGAGATCCTTCTTCACGCTCTCGGCGTAGCGCACCGCCCGCGCCACCGCCTCGTGGGCGTCGCGGAAGGGCAGGCCCTTCTTCACCAGGTAATCGGCGAGGTCGGTGGCGGTGGAAAAGCCCTCGAGCGCCGCCGCGCGCATCGCCTGCGGGCTGGCCTTCAGGCCGGCCATCATCTCGGCAAGGATGGCGAGCGTGTCCTTGACCGTGTCGACGGTGTCGAACAGCGGCTCCTTGTCCTCCTGGTTGTCCTTGTTGTAGGCCAGCGGCTGCGCCTTCATCAGCGTGAGCAGTCCCATCAGGTTGCCGAACACCCGGCCGCTCTTGCCGCGCGCCAGCTCCGGCACGTCCGGGTTCTTCTTCTGCGGCATGATCGAGGAGCCGGTGCAGAAGCGGTCGGGCAGGGTGACGAAGGCGAAGCGCGGGTTCACCCACAGCACCAGCTCCTCGCACAGCCGCGACACGTGCACCATGATGAGCGCGGCGGCCGCGGAGAACTCGATGGCGAAATCGCGGTCCGACACGGCGTCCAGAGAATTCCTCGCCACGCGCGCGAAGCCCAGCTCCTTCGCCACCCGCTCGCGGCGGATCGGGAAGGAGGTGCCGGCCAGCGCCGCCGCGCCCAGCGGCAGCGTGTCGACGCGCTTGCGGCAGTCGGCCAGCCGCTCGCGGTCGCGCTCGAACATCTCCACATAGGCGAGCAGGTGGTGGCCGAAGGTCACCGGCTGCGCCACCTGCAGGTGGGTGAAGCCCGGCATGATCGTCGCGGCGTGCTTCTCCGCCTGCCCGATCAGGCCCCTCTGCAGCGCGGCCAGCAGCGCCGCGATGGCGTCGATCTCGTCGCGCAGCCACAGGCGGATGTCGGTGGCCACCTGGTCGTTGCGCGAGCGGCTGGTGTGCAGGCGCTTGCCGGCGTCGCCGACCAGCGCGGTGAGCCGCCGCTCGATGTTGAGGTGCACGTCCTCGGCCTCCAGCGACCACTTGAAGCGGCCGTCGGCGATCTCGCGCGCGATGGTGCGCAGGCCGCGCTCGATCCTGGAGAGGTCGGCCTGCGACAGGATGCCGGCCGCGCGCAGCATGCGCGCATGCGCGATCGAGCCGCGGATGTCCTGCTGCGCCATGCGCTGATCGAAGTCCACCGAGGCGGTGTAGCGCTGCACGCGCGCCGACACCGGCTCGGCGAAGCGGCCGGACCAGGCCCTGGTTCCGCCGCGGGCTGCGGATTTTGCGGAGGGGCGCTGCGCTGCGCGGGAGGACTTGGCTGCCATGTACAATGCCGATCCGAGGGGTTTTGGGAAAAATTTCCCGCTGCGAGAAGGACTTGCGCGCCAAATCGGCGCATCCCGGCGAGATTGAAAGTATAAAGGAAACGCCGAACAAGTCCCGGTTCTCTGGAAACGTAAAATGCGTTTCCCTCTGAAGCCGGGGGATCTGCAAGGGGGTGGAAACCCCTTGTTCATCGCTTCCTAAGAGGTAATCGCATGGAAAGGGGATTTCCCCCGACGCAGGTGCCCGCGGCGCGGGCGGTGCATGGCGAGCGCCTGGCGGATTTCCGCAATCTGGGCGTCATGCTGCGCGTGCTGCTGCTGGTGAACGCGGCGGCGCTGTTCGCGGCCACGGTGCGCGCCGAATCGGCGGCCGACATCCTGCCGCGCATGGCGGTGATCTCCTCCTGGCTGGAGGCGCCGCTGATCGCCACCCTGCTGCTGCTCAATGTCGCCACGCTGCTGCTGCTGCGCCTGCCCTATCGCGCCGCGCTGGCCCTGGCCCTTGCCGCCGCGGCGCTGATCGCGGTGGCGCTCGGCGCCGCGCAGCGCCAGTTCGGTCGCGAGGTGCCCGCCAGCGACATGCTCTGGCACGCCGCCTACGCCATCGCCGCCGGCCTCGCGCTGGCGGCCTACTTCCGGCTGCGCGACCGCGCCTTCTCGCCGGCCATCTCCGAGGCGCGGCTGCAGGCGCTGCAGGCACGCATCCGGCCGCACTTCCTCTTCAACAGCCTCAATGCCGTGCTCTCGCTGGTGCGCTCGGACCCGCGGCGCGCCGAGGGCGCGCTGGAGGACCTCTCGGAGCTGTTCCGCAGCCTGATGACCGAGAACCGCGCGCTCACGCCCCTCGCCGCGGAGATCGCGCTGACGCGCCAGTACCTGTCGCTCGAGCAGCTGCGCCTCGGCGCGCGCCTCGTGGTGAACTGGAAGATCGACCCGCGCGCCGAGCAGGCCATGGTGCCGCCGCTGTTCCTGCAGCCGCTGGTGGAGAACGCCGTCTACCACGGCATCGAGCCGGGCGCCGGCCCCGGCACCATCGACATCGTCGCCGAGGTGCGCGGCGACGCGCTGCGCTTCGTGCTGAGCAATCCCTACGAGCCCGAGCACCAGCACCGCCAGGGCAACCGCATGGCGCTGGACAACATCCGCGAGCGCCTGCAGCTGCACTTCGACGTCGATGCGCGCATGGAAACCCGCGCCACCGGTGATCGCTACGAGATCGCCATCTCCATGCCGTTCCGGAAAGCGCGATGAGCGCGGGTCCGGCCGCGCCGCTGCGCATCCTCATCGTCGACGACGAGGCGCCGGCGCGCAGGCGCATGCGCGAACTGCTCGGCGACTGCCGCGCCGAGCTGCCGCACGTCGTGGCCGGCGAGGCGGGCAACGGCTTCGAGGCGCTCGAGCTCATCGCCGACGCCGATCCGGAGGTCGCCCCCAACCTGCTGGCCGACATCCACATACCGGGCATGACCGGCATCGAGCTGGCGCGCCACCTGCAGCGCCTGGATGCGCCGCCGGCCGTGGTGTTCGTCACCGCGCACGACCAGTACGAGGTGGCCGCCTTCGAGCTGAACGCCGTCGATTACCTGCTCAAGCCGGTGCGCGCCTCGCGCCTAGCCGCGGCGCTGCAGAGGGTCGTCTCGGGACCGCGTCCCGCCGCCGCCGTGTTCGATAAACTCGACGCGCAGCCGCGGCGGCATTTCAGCATCGCCCAGCGCGGCCGCGTGCGGCTGGTGCCCGTCAACGATGTGCTGTTCATGCGCGCGGGGCAGAAGTACGTGGCGTTGGTGACGCGCGAGCACGAATACCTCGTCGAGGATTCGCTCGCTAGGTTGGAGGAGGAGTTCAGCAGCCTGTTCCTGCACATCCACCGCAGCACGCTGGTGGCGCGGCGTCATGTGCGCAGTTTCGAGCGCATGGCCGCCGGCCACGCCGAGGCCGAGGGCGAGGCGGGCGAGGGCGGCCAGGCCGGCGGCAGTCATGCCGGCGGCGGCGAGGGTGGCGGCGCCGAGGGCTGGGGCGTGCGGCTGGAGGGCTGGCCCGAACTGCTGCCGGTCAGCCGCCGGCAGTGGGCGCAGGTCAAGGCGCTGATCAGGACATGACGAGCCGGGACGCCTCGCGGGCGGACATCCAGACGGGAATGCAGATGCTGGCCGACAAAGTGAAGGACCACCTGCGGTCGCTGCGCGAGCAGGGGCGCCCCGTGAGCGCCGAGCAGGAGATCCGCGACGCCTTCCACCTGCGCTACTACTACGGCGGGCTCGAGGGCGGCACCTGGACGCAGACGCGCTGGATGGGCGCCACGGTGCTGAAGACGCCGTTCGACCTGCGGACCTACCAGGAGCTGCTGTTTGGCGTGCGCCCGCAGCTCATCATCGAGACCGGCACCGCGCACGGCGGCAGCGCGCTGTACTTCGCCCACCTCTGCGACATCCTCGGGGAGGGCCGCGTGGTCACCATCGACATCGACCCGGCCTTCGGCGGCGGCCAGCGCCCGCGGCATCCGCGCATCACCTACCTCACCGGCTCCAGCACCGACCCGGCGGTGTTCGCGCGCGCGACGCGCAGCGGCGCGGGCAGCCTCGCCGGCGAGCGTGTCATGGTGGTGCTCGATTCCGACCACTCCGCGGCGCACGTGGCCACGGAGCTCGAGCTCTATGCGTTGCTGGTGAGCGAGGGCAGCTACATCGTGGTGGAGGACAGCAACATCAGCGGCCATCCGGTACCCGCCGACGGCGCGCCCGGGCCGATGGAGGCGATCGTGCCGTTCCTCGAGCGCCATCCGGAGTTCGGCGCCGATCCGGCCTGCGAGCGCCACCTGTTCTCCTTCAACCCGCGCGGCTGGCTTAAGCGCCTGCCCGCCGGAGCGGACCGTGGCGGCGGTGGCGCATGAGCGCGCCGCGCCGGATCGTCATCGCCTCGCGCGAGAGCCGGCTGGCGATGTGGCAGGCCGGGCATGTGCGCGACCGGCTGCGCCACCACCATCCCGGCCTCGCGGTCGAGATCCTCGGCATGACCACGCGCGGCGACCAGATCCTCGACCGCACGCTGTCCAAGGTCGGCGGCAAGGGCCTTTTCGTGAAGGAGCTGGAGGCGGCGCTCGCCGACGGCCGTGCCGACATCGCGGTGCACTCGGCCAAGGACGTGCCGATGGAGCTGCCCGCGGGCTTCATGCTCGCCGCCATCGGCGCGCGCGAGGATGCACGCGACTGTTTCGTGTCATCGCGCTACGCCGCGCTCGACGAGCTGCCGGACGGCGCAGTGCTCGGCACCTCCAGCCTGCGCCGCGAGGCGCAACTGCGCAGCCGCCAGCCGGGGCTCACG
>VGIE01000230.1 GCA_016867955.1 Betaproteobacteria bacterium | reverse complement strand
CTTGCGGAAGGACTCGGCAAGGTTGATGCCCTTGATGGCGCCGTCCTTGAGGCTGAAGTTGGCACTGCCGGCGAGCGCGCGCTTGAGCGCGCCGACCGTCGCCCCCGAAGCCTGCACATCGATCGCGACATTGCCCCGACCCTCGAGCATGTCCTTGTCCGCCACATCGCGCAGCAGGGGCCCGATGCTGACGCCGGTGAGCTGCTGCTTGACGGCAAACTGGTTGGCCGCGGGTGTCGCAGCCGACGTCACCGCGGCCGTGCCCGCGAGATTGCCGCCGTACAGCGCGGCCGACACCGGGTTCAAGTCGAGCCGCCCGCCGGCCGCGCGCACCCCGAGCTGCAGCTTCTCGAGCTTGATGCCGGACACCGCCAGCTGGCCGACGCGCGCCTGCCCGTTGAGGTTCAGCCCTTTCAGCGCCGCAAGGTCGATCGGCGCATCGGCTGCCGGTTTGGCCGTGCCGGCGGACTTCGGCGGCAGGTAACGGTCGACATTGAGGCGGTCGAGGGCCACGTCGAAGTTGATGGCGGCCGGCGAAAATCCCTTCACGCCGAACTTCGCCTGCAGGGTGCTCTCGTCCAGCTTCGCGGTCATGTTGCCCGAGGCCGTTTGCTTTTCCCATTCGGTGCCGAACTGTCCATAGAGCGCCACACGCAGCGACTTGTTGGGAATCGCGGGGCCGGAGGCCCTCAGCTCGCCCGCCAGTTTCGCGAGCTGAGCCGACTTCGCATCCAAGTTGACTGCCACCGGCGGGGCGAGCTTGCCCTGCACCGCCAACTCGCCCTGCCTGGTGGTGAAATCCAGGTCGACTTTGGCGAAGCTGATGGCACGCCCGCCCGCCTTGGCTTCGCTGCGGCTGGCCGCCAGCGCCACCTTCGCATCCACCGAGAGGCCGGGCCGTATGATCTTAATTGTTCCCTTTGCGTCAGAGCTGTCAGCACCTTGCTTCGAAATTGATAATTTTGGCAGGTTCAGGCCCGCCTCGATGCCATCCCTGGTGCGCGCCGAGAGTTCCAGCCCGGCCACGCGCAGCAGCCCTTTGCCGGGATCGGATTCGATGTCGCCCTTGAGCGTGGCCAGCAGCCCGGCGGCGCCCGGCGCGTCGCCCTCGACCTTGGCCGACAGGCCGCTCAGCGCCACGGCGCCCTTGCCAGGGTCCATGCGGTATCCGGCGGCGAGCGACAGCGCCAGTCCCATTTTCGGCCTGACGCCTTCCACCCGCGCGGACAGCTCCAGCTTGCCCTGCGCGCCTTCGGCGATGCGGCCGGTTTTCAACTGCAGCGCAGTCACCTTGACCTGCGTGCCATCCATTTCGTCGCGCCAGCCCAGGCTGTCGGCGCGGATGTCGACGCCGTCGACTTCCAGCTTCACCGACGCTGCGCCGCCTCCCTTGTCGATGCCGCCATCCTTCGCAGCAGGCTTGGCCGCCCCCGCGCCCGTGAGATCGTCGATGTTCAGCCGCCCGTCCTTGCCGCGCACCAGCTCGGCATTCAGCCCGGCCAGCACGACGCGGTCGACCACCACCTGCTTCGAAAGCAGCGGCAGCAGTGCCAGCGACACGCGCGACTCGGACAGGCTGGCGAAAGCCTTGGTGCCGTTCGGTTCCGACAGCCGCACTCTGCCCATCGAAACGCCCAGCTTGGGGAACACGCTCAGCTTGAGCGGACCGTCGATCGTCAATGTGCGCCCGGTCTTCTCCTTCACCAGGGCGGCGATCTCCGGCTTGTACTTGTCCGGGTCGAAAGTGGCGGCGATGATCGCCACACCCGCCACCAGCACGACGACGATGACGCCGGCGATCGCGGCGATGATCTTGACCGCTTTCATTGCCCCTTCTCGTTGGTGATGCCGAACGGCACGTGCCCGGAGGCCACGTGTTCGCGCGCCGAATCGATGTGGCTGCGCTGGTCGTCGAAATAGAAATCCGGCTCGAACTCGCGCAGGAAGGCGCTCTTGTCGAGGCCGCCGAGGAACATGGCTTCGTCCACGCCGATGTTCCAGTCCATCAGCGTGCGGATGGCGCGCTCGTGCGCGGGCGCGCTGCGCGCCGTCACCAGCGCCGTGCGCACCCGCATCGGCGCGCCTGCGCCAGCGGCGCGCAGGCCCTGCAGCGCCTCCAGCAGCGGCTTGAACAGGCCCGGCGGCAGCGGCTTGTTGGCGTGGCGGCTCTCGTGCGCATGAAAGGCGTCCAGCCCCTCGCGCTGGTAGACGCGCTCGGCCTCGTCGCTGAACAGCACACCGTCGCCGTCGAAGGCAATGCGGATCTCCTCGGGATGGTGCTCGGCCACGCTGCGCGACTGAGGATAGACGATGGCGGCCGGGTAACCCGCGGCAATGGCTGCCAGGACATCGTGTTCATTGGTCGAAAGGAACAGGTTGGCGCTCAGCGCATTGAGGTAGCGGTAGGGCGAGCGGCCGCGCGTGAACACGCCGCGCTCCAGCGTCAGCCCGGCATGCTCGGCCGAACGGAACACGCGCAGGCCGCTGACCGGGTCGTTCTTCGACAGGATCACCACTTCCACGCGCCGCTCGTCGCCGTCATTGAACGCGAGCAGCTTCTTGACCAGCGGAAACGCCACGCCTTCGGCCGCCGGCAGCTCGAGGCTGGAGAGTTGCACGCCGATGTAGCGCAGCTCGCCTTCGCGCTCGAACACCGCGTGCTCCTTTTCGAAGTTGAAAAGGGCACGCGACGAGATGGCGACGACCAGTTTGCCTTCGAGGGAGGCAGGCATGTCAGGAACCAATGGCGGGATTCATGGGGGGAGTCTACCCAATCCGGGCGTCCGGGACAGCCTTGCCGCCCGCAACAGGCGCCCCGCGCCATCGTTGTCACGGAGCCCTCCGAAGGGCGCGATACCCGGGGCACACGCGCCGTTGCGGCGCGCACCGCAGCGGAAGGCGGGATTCGCCCGCGCCATCCCGACCTGCGCGCCCGGTCGCCATCGCCCAGGCATGCCTCATATCAGGGAAACGTCGCGATGGACGCCTGCAGCGCGCTTGACCACGACACGGTCTCTACGGCCTGGCCGCCTTGCCGAACGCCTCGGCGAGGCCGGCACGCAGCGTCGCGGCCACGTTCGCTGCGGCCTCCGCGGGTTGTGCCGGCATGTCCGCCTCTTCGTGCGGGTCCTGCGTCAGGTTGACCAGGCGCCCGGCACCGCCGGATTCAGCCTCGGTGTATTTCCACAGCGATCCTCGCACCGGCGCCACCACAGCGCGGCTGCCGCCCGACTCCATATAGACGAAGCGGCGCCGCGCAGGCGCGTCCAGCGCCTCGCCCGCCCAGCCCTGCGGAATGGCCGCGCCGATGCGATTCAGCAGTGTCGGCGCGACATCGACCTGGCTCGCCATGGGACGCGCCGGGTAGGTCACGCCCTCCGAGTCGTAGATCAGCAGTGGAATGCGCACCAGCGGCTCCGCGGGCGCATGCCGTGAATGGCCCACACGGCCTTGCTCGCCGAGCATCTCACCATGGTCGGCCGTAATGACGACGACGGCATCCTCCAGCAGGCCCTTGTCGCGCAACAGGCCGAAGATGCGCTCGATGACGGTATCCGCCTGCAGCACCCCGTTGTGATAGTTGTTCACGAAGGCCGTAATCCTGTTCCCCGCCCGCAGCACGCGAAGCCCCACTTCAGCCGGCTGCCAGCGGCTGAACTGCGCGTGGCGCGTGCCCAGCGTGTGCACCGACATCAGGTGCACGTAGAGGAACTGCGGCACGCCGGCCTGCGGCTGCCACGCGGCCAGCCACTCGAGGACGGCCATGTCGTCATTCATGTAGCCGGCTGCGCTGCTTCCGTCGAGCATGGAACCGTCGCGATATTCGTCGATGGCCTTGCCGTAGGCCTCGCGCAGGCCGTAGAAGTTGGTATGGTCCACGCCCAGCATGAAGCTCACCCTGTAGCCCAGACGCTTGAGCACTTCCGGCAGGCCGAAGCTCTGCAGCGTCGCCTGGTGCCAGTACTTGGAAGTCAGCACCGCCAGCAGCCCGCAGAAGGATTCGGCGCACACCGAATAGGCCGGGCCGATGCGCGCGAGGCGCCCCCCGCGCATGCAGGCGATCGAGGAACGGCGTTGTTTCGCGCGGCAACCCGTACACGCTCATCTGGTCGGAGCGCAGGGCATCGACGGTGATGACGACGAGGTTCTTCCGGCGCAAGGGCCCGGGCGACGCATAGTTCGCAGCGATCTCGCGTTCGCGGGCGGCGCGCAACACGCTGTCCGCATCCAGCCGCATCGAGCCGACCTCCTTGCCAGGCGCGACGAAGGCCAGGAAGAAGGGCTCCTTCATCGCGGCGCCGGCAGCGCTGAAATTCCACGCCGCCTGCGCAAGCAGCCACGGCGCCGCCAACAGAACCGTCAGCAGCACCGCGGTGCACCATGGCCGGGTCCAGCCGCGGTAGTGCAGCGCCAGCCAGGCACCGGCACCGGCCAGCGCGCCGGCCAGCGCGCGCGAGGCCAGTGCGTACGGCATCAGCACCGCGAGCATCAGCAGCACGACGGCGGCAGCTGCCAGCGGGCCGCTGATTGGCAGGGCCTGCAGGAGTCGCGGCACCTGCGGCAGATAGGCGGCAATCACGCCAAGCGAAGCGGGCTGGTTCCAGGCCTCCCAGGCGAGGAAGAACAGCGCGTAGCAGCACAGTAGGGCGAAATGCGCGGCCGCTAACAGGACGGTCACCAGCGCGCGCCGGATCGCCGCCACGA
>VGIE01000229.1 GCA_016867955.1 Betaproteobacteria bacterium | reverse complement strand
CCCGCCGCCATGAACAACCTTGCCGCCCTGCATGTCGATGGCCGCGGCGTGCCGGTCGACCTTGGCGTGGCGCGCCACTGGTACCAGAAGGGTGCCGACGCCGGCTATGCGCTGTCGCAGTACAACCTGGCGCTGATGCACGGGCGCGGTCGCGGCGTGCCGCGCAACGACAAGCTCATGCTGCAATGGCTGCAGCGCGCAGCCGCCGCCGGCCATGCCCGCGCGCAGGCCCAGCTCGGCCGCCTGTACCTCGACGGCACCGGCGTCGAGGTCAATCCCGCGATTGCCGCCGAATGGTTCCGCAAGGCCGCGCTGCAGAACGAGGCGCAGGGCCAGTACCACCTCGCGCTGCTGCTGCAGCACGGCGCCGGGCTGCCGCGCGACCTGGACGAGGCACCGCTGTGGCTCTCGCGCGCCGCCGCGCAGGGTCATCCCATCGCCAAATGGGAACTCGCCCGCGCCTACGAGAACGGCACGGGCGTGGCCGCGGACGCCCGGCTCGCCCTGCAGCACTACGAAGCGGCGGCGCTCGCCAACCATATCGATGCCGTCAGGCGCATGCAGGGGATCTACCGCGACGGCGAACTCGGGCAAGCCGCCGACCCGTCGATGGCCGCTTTCTGGGGGTTGAAACTGCGCATGGCCATGAGCGGCGGCAGGAAGCCATGACCGCCGGCGCCTGCATGCTGCGGCCTGACGCGGGAACAGCGACGGCCTGAGCTGCGCCGGGCGCCGATCTTGCGCCGAGCAGCGCGGCCCTGCTCAGGCCGGCCTCAATCCAGCAGATGCGAGACCAGCCCGTCGGCCAGCTTGGGCTCGAACCAGGTCGACTTGGGCGGCATGATCTGCCCGGCATCGGCCACCGCCGTCAGGTCCGGCAGCGTGGTCGGATACAACGCGAATGCGGCGGCCATCTCGCCGCTGGCCACACGGCGCTCCAGCTCGCCCAGGCCGCGGATGCCGCCGACGAAGTCGATGCGCTTGTCGCGCCGCAGGTCGTGGATGCCGAGCACCGGGCCGAGCAGATGCTCCGTGAGCAGGCTCACGTCGAGCCGCGCCACCGGATCCTTCACCTCGGCCAGCTGCGGCCGGATCTGCAGGCGGTACCAGCGGTCGCGGAGGAAGAGCCCGACCTCACCATGCCGCGCCGGCCTGACCGGGGCGCTGCTGGCCTCCACTGCATAGCTGCCCCGTACGCGCTCGAGAAACGCCTCGGGGCTCAGGCCGTTGAGGTCGGTGACCACGCGGTTGTAGTCGAATATGCGCATCTGCTGCTGCGGGAAGGCCACGGTGAGGAAGTAGTTGTAGCCCTCGCTGCCAGTGTGCCCCGGGTTGGCCGCGCGGCGTGCCGCCGCCACGCGCGACGCGGCGGCCGAGCGGTGATGCCCGTCGGCGATGTACAGCGCGGGCATGGCGTCGAACGCGGCGGTGATGCGCTCGATGGTGCCGCGGTCGCGGATGCGCCAGATCATGTGCCGCACACCGGTGTCGGCAGTAACGTCGGCCTCGGGCGCGCCGGCGGAGGCTTCCGCGAGGATCGCATCGACCGTGGGCGCGGTCGGGTGGGCCAGCAGCACCGGCCCGGTCTGCGCGCGCGTGGCTTCGATCTGGCGCACGCGGTCGTCTTCCTTGTCGGGATGCGTCAGTTCGTGCTTGCGGATGCGGTTGCTGTCGTAGTCCGCCACCGAGGCGGCGGCGACCAGACCGGTCTGCGCATGCCCTCCCATCACCAGGCGGTACGCGTAATAGCACGGCGTGTCATCCCGGCGCAGCACGCCATTCGCGATCATGCCCTGCAGGTTCTCGGCCGCCCTGGCATAGACCGGCGCGGAATACACGTCGATTCCCGCGGGCAGGTCGATCTCGGGCTTGGAGACGTGCAGGAAGCTCCAGGGCTTGCCTGCCGCGCGCGCGCGCGCCTCCTCGCTCGACAGCACGTCGTAGGGCGGCGCGGCGACTTCGGCGGCGCGCTCAGGGAGCGGCCGCAGTCCGGCAAATGGCTGAATCAGGTGCACGCGCGGAATACTCGTGAAAAGGGAGCGATATTACCTGAGCGGCACGCGGCGACCGCAGCGCGCAAGTCAGCCGGTCGCGGATCGGGAACCGGCCCCGCTTACCGCGCCTCGTCGATCCAAGCCATCTGGATCGCCTCCAGGATCTTCTCGCCGCAGCGCTCCGGCCTGTCCTCGAAGCCCTCGAGGGCCAGCACCCATTGCATGAGGTCGGTGAAGCGCACGGCGAGCGGATCGACGTCGGGGTGCTTTTCCGACAGGGCGATGGCAATGTCCAGCGTGTCGGTCCATTTCATTCGCGTTTTCCTTCTTTCGCCATGTTGATCGTGTACTTGGGAATCTCGATCACCAGGTCGTCTTCCCTGACGATCACCTGGCATGATAGGCGCGAGTTGGCCTCCAGCCCCCAGGCCTTGTCGAGCATGTCCTCTTCCTTTTCCTCGGCCTCGTCCAGCGAGTCGATGCCCTCGCGCACGATGACGTGACAGGTGGTGCAGGCGCAGGACTTCTCGCAGGCATGCTCGATCTCGATGCCGTTGGCCAGCAGCGCGTCGCACAGCGAGACGCCGGGCTTCGCCTCGATCACCCGGCCTTCAGGGCAGAGTTCCGCGTGCGGGCGCACGGTGATGCGCGTCATGCCCGGTCTCCGCAGCCGCGCCGCCGCGACCAGGGTTCCGGATCAAGAATACTAACAAAATAAAACATGTTTCCTTGACTGTTGTACTTGAGAGACTGTATCAGTGACACGCAATGCATGTGGCGTCCGGTCAGATGCTGGCGATGTTGCGGCCGGCCAGGGCCTGCTTCACGGAACGATCCATGCGCTGCGCGGCAAAGCCGTCGGTGGTGCGGTTGACGCGCTCGATGGCGGCCTTGATGGCACGGTGGTCGGTCCCGGCCATGACCGCCTGAAGCGCCGCGATGGCAGCGTCGATGGCGGCACGCTCGTCGGCCGACAACAGTCCGGCGTCCATGGCCAGCGCCGCGCGTACCGCCTCGACCATGCGGCCGCCCTCGACCTGCTGCTCGCGCAGCGCGCGCAGGTACACGTCGTTCTTGGCGTGCTCGAAGGAGTCGCGCAGCATGCGCGTGATGTCACCGTCGGACAGGCCGTAGGACGGTTTCACCGCCACGCTGGCCTCGGTCCTGCTGGTGGCCTCGCGCGCCGATACCGACAACAGGCCGTCGGCATCGACCTGGTAGGTGACGCGGATGCGTGCCGCGCCGGCGGCCATCGGCGGGATTTCGCGCAACTCGAAGCGCGCCAGTGACCGGCAATCGTCGACGAGTTCGCGCTCGCCCTGCACCACGTGCACGGCCATGGCGGTCTGCCCGTCCTTGAAGGTGGTGAACTCCTGCGCCCGCGACACCGGCAGGGTGGAGTTGCGCGGGATGACCTTCTCGACCAGCCCGCCCATGGTCTCGATGCCCAGCGACAGCGGCACCACGTCCAGGAGCAGCCAGTCCTCTTCGCTCGAGCGATTGCCCGCCAGCGCGTTGGCCTGCATGGCGGCGCCCAGCGCCACCACCTTGTCCGGGTCGAGGTTGTTGAGCGGCACCTGGCCGAACAGCTCGCCCACCGCGCGCTGCACATGCGGCATGCGCGTCGCCCCGCCCACCATCACCACGCCCGTGACATCCGTCAACGCGAGGCCGGCGTCTCGCAGCGCCCTCCGGGTCGGAGCGAGGGTCTTCGCGACCAGCGTTCTTGTCATGTCCCAGAAATCCTGCTGGGTGACAACCACGTCGACCACTTCCTTCGTCGACAGACGCGCGTTGAAGCGCGCCACGGCATGGTTGGTGAGGTCCTCCTTGACCTGGCGCGCCCGCGACAGCATCAGCCGGGTGTCCTCGTCCGACAGCGGTGCAAGCCTGGCCTGCTCGAGCACCCAGCAGAACAGCCGGTGGTCGAAGTCGTCCCCGCCCAGTGCGGAGTCGCCGCCGGTCGCCATTACCTCGAACACGCCGCGCGTGAGCTTGAGGATGGACACGTCGAAGGTGCCGCCGCCGAGGTCGAACACCGCGTAGATGCCCTCGGCGGCGTTGTCCAGCCCGTAGGCGATCGCGGCGGCCGTGGGCTCGTTTAGCAGGCGCATGACGTTGAGGCCGGCCAGCCTTGCCGCGTCCTTGGTGGCCTGGCGCTGCGCGTCATCGAAATAGGCCGGCACTGTGATCACGGCGCCATAGAGCCCGCCCTCGCCGCTGCCACCATCGATGCCGCTGCCGCTGACGATGCCCAGGGCCGCCTCGGCGCGCCGGCGCAGCGTCTTGAGGATCTCGGCCGACACTTCGACCGGGCTCTTCACGCCGGCGCCGGTGCGGATCTGCACCATGCCTGGCGCATCGACGAAGTCGTAGGGCGAATTCTCAGGGTACGGCACGTCCTTCAGGCCGCGGCCCATGAAGCGCTTCACCGAGACGATAGTGTTCCTCGGGTCCTTCGCCAGCTGCGCCTCGGCGGCCAGGCCGACCTGCACGCCGCCGTCGGGCAGGTAGCGCACGATGGAGGGCAGCAGCGCGTGCCCCTCGGCATCGTTGAGCACCACGGCGATGCTGTTCCGCACCGTGGCCACCAGCGAATTGGTGGTGCCCAGGTCGATGCCGATGGCGAGCCGCTGCTGGTGCGGCGCCGGCGACTCGCCCGGCTCGGAGATCTGCAGCAGGGCCACGCGTCTAGGCTTCCATGCTTTCCTGC
>VGIE01000228.1 GCA_016867955.1 Betaproteobacteria bacterium | reverse complement strand
GGGCGAAGGCCTGCAACTGCCCGACTTGCGCCTCTACCTCGATGGGCCGGCCGGCGAGCACGTCCTGCAGCATCGAGGCGCGATGCGGCAGTTCCACCGGGCCGGTCATCTTCGCTACATCCACCTCCGCGCGCAGGTCCCAGCCCTGCGCCGCCGCGACCGTCAGCATTTCGTCGATGTAGCGGCGCCGCAACTGCGACAACTCGGCGTCGTGGCTCATCTGAAGGTTGTCCTGGTGCGTGAGTGCCGCGATCGCGCTCTGCGAACCGACTCGCACCAGCTTCAACCAGAGCTCACGCCGCACGTCGGGCACTGCGCGCGCCTGCAGGCCGGCCGCTTGGAACAGATCGACGACCACCTTCAGCCGCGGGCTGATCTCACCGGCCCCCGGACCCGCCAGCGGCGTCGACGGGTCTCCGATGCCCCAGTCGTTGAGGAAGCTGTGCACGACCAGCCCGGGTTCCGGGATCTCGTTTCCCGAATAAGCTGCGCCGCCGAGAGCCCGCCCGGGGCCGAGCCTTGTCCACAGCGCACCTTGCGGGTCGAGCAGCGGCAGGTGCTCCTGCCGCCCCGGCATTCCGTACCGCCACCACCAGTGGATGCCGTTGGCGAGGAACAGCGCACACCCTCCCGGCGCCAGCATGCCGGCGAGCACCTCGGCCACCGCACCAATCGACTGCGCCTTGAGCCCGACGATGACGAGGTCCTGCCCGGGCAGCGCTGAAGCATCGTCGGTAGCCGCGGAAAACCGCACCGTGGTGTCGCGGCCGCCGGAACGCAGCGTCAGCCCGCGCGCGCGGATTGCCGCCAGGTGCGCGCCGCGCGCAACGATCGACACCTCGGCCACCTTCGCTGCCGCCATCCTCACCGCGATGTTCCCGCCGACCGCACCGGCGCCGTAGACGCAGACTTTCATGGACAGCTCCTTGTCATGCGTGCCTGCGCACGCCGGCGCGCCTGCCGTTCACGCCGGCTTTGCCGCCGGCATCAGGCACAGCGCTGGCCACGCCGCAAGCGCTTGTCCTTTCACAGACCATGTCAGTAGTGTTCTCATAAAAATAGATTGCAAGCATGCTCTATTATTAAAATGTCAGTGTAATGCGCCGCATCGCAGTCAGGGCTTCAGCACCTTGAACAGGAAGGGCAGGCTGACATCCATGCGGTAGTCGACGTCGGAATGGTTGTCGTCGAACTCCTCGTAGGCGTGCCGGATGCCGGCTGCCGCCAGGCGCAGCGACAGGATGCGCGTGCCGTAATGGATGTGGTACTGGTCGCGCCAGCCGCAGTCGATGTAGATGCCGCGCAGGGTCTTCAGGTTGGCGCGGTACTTGGCGACCATGTTGATCGGGTCATTGGCCTGCCACCTGGCCCAACGCCTGGCGATGACCTCGCCCGTCTCGAGGTTGAAGGGCACGCGAAAGCCATTGGGCGCGCGCGGATCTGGGTCGTAGGTGGCCGCCATGGCGAGGTTCATGATGCAGTGGCCTTCGCTGCCTGCAAGCTTCTCCTTCTTCCAGGCCTGCGCGAGGAAGCGCCTGATGCGCCCGTCATCGAGGCCCTCGGCCAGTCCCTTCCGGGTCGCCTCGGCGAGCGCGTCATACGGCCCCGCGCGGCGCCGCGGCAGGCGGTGCTTCGCCAGTTCGTTCAGCGTGTTCGGCCAGTCGTGCCAGTACACGAAATCGAAATAGGCGTCGCCCGAATGGTCGGCGATGGCGCCCCAGTACTGCGCGTACTTCATGGCGTGCACGATGGCGCCGTAGCCGCCGGAGGACTTGCCGAAGCAGCCCCGGTGCGCGCGCTCCGCCAGCGTGCGGAACCGGTGATCCACGAAAGGGATGATCTCGCGCGTGAGGTAGTCGGCGTAGTTGCCAATCGCCGATGAATTCACGTATTGGTTGCCGCCCAGTGCCGTGAAACAATCCGGGAAGACGATGATCACCGGCCCCATCTTCTGTTCATGGATGAGCCGCGCCGCGCGCTCGGGCACGTTGTCGCCGAAGGGTTTCCAGCTGGTGTGGGCGATGCCGGTGCCGGTGAAGCCGACCAGGTCGTACAGCACCGGAAAGCGCTGCGACGGGTTGAGCTCGTAATGCGGCGGCAGCCACACGGCGATTTTTCGCACGTGCGGGTCGCCGAGCGGATTGCCCTTGAGGATTCTCGATGCGTGCTCCAGCACGACCAGCGTGCCGGCCGCGCCCCTGGGGCGTTTGATGGCCATGGGTATTCCCGTATCCAATAAGCGTGCACGCCACGAGTCGTCAGGACGCAGGCTAATTGTGGCACACCGCGCGGGGATCGCCCCTGAGCGGCGCCGCAGAACCGCTGCCGCGCTGCCGCGTCGCTCACCACCCGGTCATAACGGCCCGCCTGCGGCTTATCCCGCATCGGCGGCAGCACACATGGAGAACAAGCGCCGCACGGAATGCCTTGCGCCGGGCGGCCCTGCACAGCGACAATCGCGTCCTGATCGGGGTGGCCGGCAAGCCGGCACCCTCCCCAAACCGGCGGTGGACGACAATGACCATGGTGGAAAACAGAAGAAAAGACAAGCGCTTCGAGGCGCGCTGGAAGGTCGCCATGGTGTTCAATGCGGCGGAAAAAAGCCGATCTTCCACACCCTGACCCACGACCTCTCGATCAACGGCACCGCGGTGCAGAGCGCCACCGACGAGAAGCAAAACACGGTCGTCAACCTGCTGCTGATCCCGCCGGCCATCAATGGCGTGCAGCAGAAGGTTTTGAAACTGCGGGGCGTGGTGGTGTCATCGCGGCCGTTGAGGAGCGGCTTCAGGCTGGGTTTCAACTTCGTTCATGATGCCGAGCTCGAAAAGCTCTGGCACATCCTGAACGGCCTCGACCTGTCGGGCGACAGGTTGCCCTCCGACCCCGATGCGGCCGGCACTGCGCCGCCCGAGGCGCAGTGCGGTCACGCCAGCGTCGACCGCGGCATCGCCAACCCAGCCAGCCCCCGCTTCGCCGCCCGCAGCTGCCGCCAGCCCCGGCGCCACGGGCAGCGTGCTCGACATGATCAAGCAACGCACAATGGACAAGAAAAAGGCCGACGTGCAGCAGGTCACCACCCAGGAAGAACAGCAGCAAATGCTCTTCCAGCGCATCAGCGACACGCTCATGGATGCCTACAAGTACCTCTCCGACCTGATCGCCAACCTGAACGAGCTCAAGCCGCCGTATGTCGGCAGCTACGTGCTGGTGAACGTTCCCGAGATCAACGAGCTCAGCTGGAAGGAAGGCGCGCGCACCGACTGCATCTCGCGCTCGTCCGTGACCGGCGTGAAAGTGTTTCGCCAGCTGTCGGTCAGCTACGCCCTCGCCAACCCCGCGCCCCTTAGCTTCACCCGCGACCTGATCGCCGCCGAAAAGACCATTCAAGCGCTGAAGGAGAACGGCATCGAATTCACCGAGGGCCGCGTACGCAATGCCCTGGGGGTTCAGACCGCCATCACTTTTTCAGTGCCGCGCGAAATCCGCGTCCGCCTGGACGTCAGCTGCGACGACGCCACCGGCCGGCTGCGCCTGGAAACGCGCAACCTCGAGCGCTTCGGAAAGATGCAGTACGAGTTCGAGCTGGATGCGCTCAATCACGCCCTCCTCGACCAGCTGGCCCTGATGATGCTGGGCGAGCGCAACAACGTCGGAAAGCTGATCCGGCGGATCTTCTAGGTCGGCCTGCAGGCGAGGGCGCCAGTCGGCGACCGGCGGGCTAGCGGCTCGCCTCGACCTGGGCGTCGAACAGGGCGACTTCGTCGTTGACGGCCTTGCCAGCCCTGAGATCGATCGAGGAGACCCGCTTGGGTAAGGTCTGGGCAAGGCGTTCCGCCGCGGCAAGCGCAGCCGTGGAGTCAACCATGAGCTTGAAGGGATTCCTGGGGGTCTTGGACATGATGTGGCTGAGCAAAGAGGCCATGCGGCAGAGGGGAACCAAATAAGGGTTCGGTTCCTGTTTATAAACCCCAACCCGTTCTGGCGTCGACTGAATTATTCGAATGGGCCATTCAGGCGTGTCGCGTGAATCCCGGTAAACAACTGATTCTTCTGCCTATACAGCGCTGACCGGCAGTGCGGTCTTGTCCACGGCCCTGCGCAACACGAAGCTGGAATGCACCCCGGTCACGCCATCGATTCGCGTGATCTTGCTCAGCAGCAGCTCCTGATAGGCATCCATGTCGCGCACCACCACCTTGAGCTGGTAATCGGCCGCCTGGCCGGTAATGAGCAGGCATTCCAGCACTTCAGGCAGTTCGCACACTTTGGCCTCGAAATTGGCAAAGCGGTCCGGCGTGTGCCGGTCCATGGAGATGAATACCAGCGCAGTCAGGGTTAGCCCGAGCGGGCGGCTGGCCAGCAGCGCCCGGTAGCCAACGATCACCCCGCCCTCCTCCAGCGCCCTGACCCGCCGCAGGCAGGGCGAGGGCGACAGGCGGATGCGGTCGGCGAGATCCTGATTGCTGATACGCCCGTCCTGCTGCAGCACTTCGAGGATGCGGCGATCGTGACTGTCGATCTTCATATTATTGCTAAAAAGTTACCAAATAAAGCATACTTAATGCATAAATGCAACTTTTCGCAATTTTCTTTCTCAAATATGCGAATGTCACGCCATTTTTGCAATCATATGCCCGCCCCAAAGGTCTACACTGCCCGCCAACCATAACCCCGTCGGCCCCCCAAAACACACCATCAGGAATGCAGGAGC
>VGIE01000227.1 GCA_016867955.1 Betaproteobacteria bacterium | reverse complement strand
ATGAACCAGCAATGACCGGCTTCCGGTTGTTGCATGTGCCCTGGGGCTTGATCGGGCCATCCAAGACATTCGTGGATCTGCCCGACCCTCGGGCGCGGCCGGAAACCCAGGCGACAATCGCGCCCCTTCTGTACTGCGACGACGACCAAAAGGTGTTCCTGAACGGCCGGATAGACACTCTGGAATGTTTCGCGAGTTTCCGGACACGGCTGCAGGAATCCCGACGGACTTGGGACCTGCCCGTACCCTTACGGGCGGAAGAGCCGCAGAGCCTGCGGCACGCCACCTGGCGGTCAGACATCGTCTTCCGTTGGGCGCATGGCGCCGATCGCCCCGCGCATTGGGCCGAGGATTGGGGAGACCTCGCTGAACCCGGCGGCCCGGCGTACAATTTCCTGTTGGCCGTTCTGGCTCGGATGCAGGATTTCGAGGCGGCTCTTTCGGACAGCAAGGATCCTTGGGATTCAGTGTTGGAACGTTGGATCGACCCCAAAGTCGACCGCGATCCGACGATGGACATACTCGTACGCCACGCCCAGGAACATCGCGTGCGCTGGGTCGATATCGCTGAGCATCCTCGCCGAGTCCTCAACCGGCAGCGGGAGCTGGTTCCTTTGTCCCGAGCGCAGGACCTCGACACCAAGTGCATGCAATGGCTCGGCCGGCAACCAGGCGAGACGCTTGCCGAGCGTGCCGGCGGGCGCCAGCGCGTCCTGGCGCTGGCACGTTTCGAGAACCGCAACACGCTAGAAAACCGGGTCTTCCGCGACCTCCTGGAGCGGACGGTAGGGGCCGCGCGCGAGTATCTCTTGCTCAACGCAGGTCGCGAGAGCGGCACCTCGCGCCGTGTCACCCGCTATTCCCTCGTGCAGCAATATGCGCGCGAGTGCCGTCGTCTGTCACTCGAGCTGGCGGAGCAGGGCGTTACCCGCGCCACGGAGGTGGTGCAGCCCAACTATGTGCTGCTGCACGACGATCGCTATCGCCATGTCTGGACGGCCTGGCAGGAGATCATCCGTCGAGAACGTGCAATGGATGATCTTTGGCGCTGGCAGCGCCGTTCCTGGGCCGAATTCTGCGAAGCCACTCTGGTGATGTCGTTGTTGGCCGCGCAGAGCAGGCCCCGCCTCGTCGCGGCTTCCCCGATCTTCATCCGTTCCGAGCAACGCAGGGGCGAATGGCTGCTACATGACGATCCGCTGGCCGTCATCACGCATGAAGAGAAGGGCTGGGTGGTCGAAGTGCTGGGCGGCAACTCACATGATGTTCCCGACAAGATGAAGGAGTTCGGCGCCTCGGTCTGGTTGCGTGTCTCGGATCATGCGGGGGGCGAGTACAAGTATCTGCCCGTCTGGACCGTGCACTGTCTTCGGCCTGATATCTCTCTGGCCGATCTGGTGGAGTCGGCCAACGAGGCCTATCGCATGCTGCGCGACAAGGCGATGCTGGTGGGCGCCGTGGTGTTGCAGTCGATGCTCGATCCACATGCGCCCATGACCATGCTGCATGCGGAACATGTAACCGGTTTCGCATTCGGCCCGTGGGACGCGCAACTGCCGGACGCGTTGGGAAGCATTGGCGATGATCTATCCGGTCGGATCGAGGCCGCGTCGTGACTCCGTTGCTCGGCTTCGATCTCAACGGGCTGTGGGATTTCGTTGCAGAGTCGGACGAAGGGCACGAAGCCATCGTCAAGGATCTCGGCATCCACGGTTCGCTTGTGCGTCCTTTAGCAGATGCCGGCCGCTGGATTGGTGGACAACAAGCGGCACTTGCGCCGCATGGCAGGGGACCTGGCTGGGGTCAAATCGGCGCGCAGGGAAATCGCCTGTTCTTATTGGATCTGATTCATAGATTTACGACTGGCAATCCTTCTGAGGAAGATTCAGTCGCCATCCAGAGCTTTCTCGAGACTCTTGTGACAAATATCGCGATTGGCGTCTTTGCTGTTCCCGATATTCCCGAGTACGATGAGGCGGTACGCGATCGGTTTCTGCACTTACTCACCCGCACGCCCCGGCTACGCTCCACGCTTCTGTGGCGCCCAATCGCAGCCATGCTGGGCTGCCTCGAATACTCGTCCGAGTCCCGGCGGTTTCAGCCCGCTAATGGCCAGAGCCTAGCAGTACTTTCATTGATGGACAGCGGCATGCAGCTAGCCGACGTCAAGCTGATATGCGAGCGGGACAGTGGGCACGGTGGTGAGCTTTGGGTTCCCGAGCGCAAGCGAAGCGGCTTGCAGGTTTGTGGTTCCTGTGCCGGTTCGACGCTGGTGCGGTCTGCAATGCGACAGATCGGCATGTCGCTTACCGTCGACGAAGCAGTATTGTCTACGTCGAACACGCCTTGGCGCGTCGCGGTGGGCGAAAAGCCCGAATTCGAACTACTGCGCTTGCCGGATAGGTCGTGGTGCAAGCTGCCGGCGGATGCCGGGCCCATGGTTCTCATTCGGGCGGTAGACGTGCCGGACGCTTTCCGGGCGCGGCTGAACGAAGCCGACGCGCTCTTGGTTGAAGGTCCGATGGCGAGCCACGTGGCTTGGGTGGATGCCGTTCTGCACACTGTCGGTTGGCCGGCTGACCGTCCGCTCCTGCGGGCAGGCAAAGGTCTCGTCGCGAAAGGCTGCCTTGTTGCGGCCGAGCGGGCTCAGCGAGGTGCGCCCATCTACTATGACTTCCTCCCGCAGCTTGAAATCAACGCATTAGTCTCTGACAAGCCGAAATTCGTCGAACTCGTTCCCAAGGACATGCGCCTCGAGGGCGGTAAGATCTACAAGGGCCAAGCCCCGGAGCAGTTCGCTATCGACAAAGGGACAACTCAGCTCACGTTCTACCTTTTCAAGCAGGATTGGTCGCAAGGCCGCAAGGCGGAAGTGGTTCTGCCCGAGCCCGCTGAGGCGCAACACCCTATTCGGGTGAGCGTCGAACAGAGTCCCGGGCAGGGCCATGCCCGAGTGTCTATCGAATCCGACACCTTCCAACCGCTTCGGCGAAAGCCTTTAGAGCTCGACTGGTCTCGCATGGAGACCGTGTCACAGACACGCGAACAGCTGCTTGCGGCACTCGTAGGAAAGACAGGGTTTGCCTACCCGAACGCAATCCCAACCCCTGGTCACGCCGTGCATTGGCACCCAGACCACCGGTGCGGCGACCTTTGTAGACAGCTGAAGGCTTATTTGGGCTTGCCGCTAGTCAAAGGTAACGTTGTTGACGCCGCGGCGCATGCTGCGCTCAAGCGCTTACGTGAGCGTTTCAGTCGTCAGGAGAATCCCAAGTATGTAGCTGAACGCATGAGCTTGATTTGCGAGGAAGCTCAGAACCGCCGGGCCCTGGGCAGCGACGGCGCGCTGCCGCGGCCCGATGGCGACTTTGCTGTCCCCATCGAGGCGGAACCGCTTCTGGATGCGGCCATAAAGAAGGTCGGGAGCGAGTTTCAAGACCTGTTGGCGCTCCAGCGGCGGCGCGCCGAACCTCAGATCATTACTGACATCGTCGGTTTCGCAACCTGGTGCTTTTGGCACTGCCCAGCGCCTATAGCGGCCTTCTTGCAAGAGCTTTACGAAGGCAAGCACGCATTTCGGCTTCACCATATTCTTTTGCGCGAAGGCCTCGGGCGAATCGTTCACGAGAGCAGTCAGCTGCAGCGCTATTTTGCGGCAGTCGAGGCCAAGCTGTCGGTGGGCGGTTCGCTGACATCCGCAGAATTCGCGGCCTTAAGTCGTGTACTTGGCGGGTGCCAAGAGGCGGCGGAGCTGCTCCCGACGCCCACCGCCAATCGGATCATGCAGGAGACACTATCGGAATTGGACCGACAGAACGCCTTCGTTCGGCAAGAGGCCTACAAACGAAAATTCAAGGCTTTGTTGCTCATGCTTGCCGGACTGCTGCGGCATCGCCGCGCCCGTCCGAGCTTCATCGATCCAGCGGAAGGCATCGCTGGGAAAAAGCTAGTGAATGCCTTGGAGGAAGCAAAGGGCAAGAATGGCAAGTTTCGGATAATGGAGCTGCATAATTTTAGTCACACGACAGGTGGAGTGCGAGCAGGTCATTTCGCTAGGGCCCGCCGCTTCGAAGCTAATGTCAAAATCCTTGCCGAACTCATAAACCAAATTCACAAGAAGGGATCAGATCCCAACATCATCATCCAAATTAACGATTTGGAGGATGGATTGGATTGAACGTCCCATCGGCACGGTCTCGCAAGTAGTCAGTGCTACCGGGAGGCCCCCGCTACGCCGGCCAGAAAACGATACCGCCGGTGCCAGGCGAGGTTGGCGCGGTGGGCGTCGGTCAGCCCAGCCAGGGCCGGCGCCGCGGCGAGGTGGAGCGCCTTCAGCGCCGCCGCCGACAGTTTCGGCGAGGCCAGCGCCCTGCCGTCGTCGGCGAAGCTGACGAGGCCGGCGTCGAAGGCCGCGTCCCAATGCGCCGCCAGCAGCAGGCCGTTATGCGCGTCGAGACGCATGGCGTCGCTCTCGCACCGCGCCCAGGGCACGATGTGGCTGGCGCGCAGCAGGGCGGTGTCCTCGATGCCGGTCAAGGGGCAGCGGTGGTTCCAGTAGTCGAGCAGCGCTTCGCGGAACACGTCCTGGCCGACGCGCTTTACGACAAGGCGCTCGGCCTCGGTCGTTCTTGGCAGGTCAGCGGTCCTCGCGCGGAACACCTCCAGCGGTGCCTCCGGCAGGGCGCGCGCCAGGCGATAGGCGCGCAGCACGGCGCGGTGCAGGGCGCCCAAGCTGTCCAGCCGA
>VGIE01000226.1 GCA_016867955.1 Betaproteobacteria bacterium | reverse complement strand
TGGCGCAGCGCACCCACATGCAGCCAGCCGCCCGCCGCTGCGGAGGCCGGCCCGGGCGCGCCGCCGCCCTCATCCCACAGGCCCCACTTCACGCGCGTGTTGCCGCCGTCGATGGCGAGGATCTTCATCGCAGCGAGACCTCGCCGCTGTGAACGCGCTCCACGCCACGCGCCGAGCGCACCAGCAGCGCGCCGTCCTCGGCTACACCCACCGCCTCGCCCGCGGTAAGCATGCGCTCGCCCTGCAGGATCGACACCTGCCGGCCGGCATGGGCATGGCGCTTCAGCCAACCCTCGCGGAAAGCGGCAAATCCTTCGCGCGCATAGCGCGGCAGCGCTTCGGCCAGTTGCACGAGGATGGCCGCCAGCAACAGCGTTCGCGAAGGCGGTGCCGCGCCTGGAGCGGCCGCCGCGTACAGCGTGGCAATGTCCGTCACCGGCCGCTCGATGGCGTCGGCCAGCACGGCGGGCAGGCGCACGTTGAGGCCGACGCCGATGACCGCGCCGCTGGCGCCCTGCGGGTCGCCACTTACCTCGATCAGGATGCCGCCGAACTTGCGTCCTTCATGCAGCAGGTCATTGGGCCACTTCAATGTCGTGCCGGCGATGCCGCAGGCCTCGAGCGCATCGGCAACCGCCACCGCCACGGCCAGCGACAGACCGGAGAGCGCCGCCGTGCCGCAGGCGAAGCGCCAGGCCATCGAAAAGGTCAGGCTGGCGCCGACGCCGGACGTCCACTGGCTGCCTCGCCGGCCGCGGCCCGCGCTCTGGTGTTCGCAGACGACCACTCGCCCGGAGGGCGACGCGCCGATGCGCTGCATCAGCCAGGTATTGGTGGACTCGCACTCATCCATGAGTTCCAGCGACAGCGCGGGCGCGCGAGCGGCCAGCGCGCGCTCCAGTTCCGCTGCGTCCAGCAGGTCGAGCGGTTTGGACAGCCGGTAGCCGCGGCCACGCACCTTGTACACCTGCAGCCCGAGCGCCTCGACGACGCGGATGCGGTACCACACCGCGCCGCGCGTGCAGCCGAACGCACGAGCCAGCTGTTCGCCCGAATGGAACTGGCCGTCGGACAGCAGGCGCAGCAGGGAAAAGGGAATGCGCGGGGAACTCACGGCCGATGCTCTCGGGACTCTGCTGGTTGCGAATGACGCCCACTCGGGACGGGCCATGCGCACTACGCTTCACTACGCACGGCCCGAAGGCTAGCATGGAGTCACGCCCCCCGGCGTCGCGGGTTCGCGCCGGGTCAGCGGCAGGGCCCGCATCCGGTACCCGGTGCAACTCCCTGAATGTGCGGAAGTTCACACAGCAGGGGCGAATACGGTTGCGGCCGAAGAGCGGCATCGTTATGCTTTTGTCATTGCGCGGCCACGGAAGCGGCTGCAGCGGAAATCAGGACAGCGGCTGATCGCCCGCTGTCACACAGGTTTCCGTCGGTCCAGCAAACGACGGTCAACGGGGGAGACCCTCCCCTCCCCCATTCTTTTTCTTCCATGGAAGCGGCGTGCCGGCAGCTCCGGGGCCTCGCCTGCAACCCGCCAGCCGATTCGGGACCGGCCGCTATAATCGGCCGGCCGCACGCTTCGAAAGCGGCACCCGACCCTCCGCCGAGGTGCAATCGGGCCTATAAAAGACAAGAGCCCTGCCCATGCTGAAGATCGAGCGCCCCGTGCTCGCGTTTGCCGCCATCGCCGCGCTGCTCGTCGCGCCGTGGAGCGGCGCGGCGACGGAGATCCAGCTCTGGCATGCCATGGACGGTGCACCCGGCGAAGTGCTGGAGCGCCTGGTGTCCAGGTACAACGCCTCGCAGGCCGACGTGAAGGTGCTGGCGGACTACAAGGGCGATTACCCCGGGACCCTCAGAGCCGGGCTGGCCGCCGCGCAGGCCGGCAGTCCGCCGCACATCCTGCAGGTCTACGAGGTTGGTGCCGCGGACATGCTGGCAGCACCGCGCCTGTTCAAGCCCGTACACCAGGTTGCCCTCGAATGGGGTTCTCGCTTCGATCGCGAGGAGTACTTCGCGCCGGCGGCGGCCTACTACTCGGATGCCGGGGGCCGCCTGCAGGCCCTGCCCTTCAACAGCTCGACGCCGGTGCTCTTCGTCAACCGCGACCTCTTCGCCAAGGCCGGCCTGGACCCGGACAAGCCGCCGAAGACCTGGCCCGAGATGCAGCTCGTCCTGCTTGACCTGCAGAAGGCCGGCGTGGACTGTCCCTACACCTCGGCCTCGCAGAGCTGGATTCACCTGGAGAACATGAGCGCCTGGCACAACCAGGCGGTGGCGAGCCACAACAACGGGCTCTCTGGCGACCGGCCGGAGCTGCGGTTCAACAACCGCCTGATGATCCGCCATATCTCGCTGCTCGCGGCATGGGCCAGGTCCGAGCTGTTCCGTTACCCCGGCCGGCGCGGCGATCCCGACAATCACTTCGTCAACGGCGAGTGCGCGCTGCTCACCGCCTCCTCGGCCGCCTACTCCGACATCGTGCGCGCCGGCAGGTTCAAGCTCGGCGTCGCGCCGCTACCGCACTACGACGACTATCCCGGCGCGCCTTTCAACACGCTGATCGGCGGCGCCGCGCTGTGGGTGATGGCCGGCAAACCGCCGCGCGAATACAAGGGCGTGGCGCACTTCCTCGCCTGGCTTGCCACGCCGGCGGTGGCCGCCGAGTGGCACGAGACCACGGGCTACATCCCCATGTCGCGCGCTGCCTACCTCGCCTCCAAGCGCTCGGGCTTCTACGAGCGGCACCCGGAGCAGGAAATCAGCGTCGCGCAGATGCGCGGGGCGCATTCCGGCAATTTCGCCCGCGGCGTGCGCCTGCGCCACTTCGCCGAGATCCGCGCCATCGTCGACGAGGAGCTGAATGCCGTCTGGAACAGCGGCCGCGCGCCGATCGATGCGCTCGAGAAGGCGGTGGAGCGCGGCAACGCCCTGCTGCGCCCGGCACGCGTGGCGAGCCCGGCGCCGGCGCCCGCGCGCAATCCCATGCCCTCACCGACCAAGCGCTAGACTCTGACCATGCGCGCGCGCTGGCTGAAACTGGCGATGAACCTGTGGCCGCCCTTTCGCGGGGCCGGCATCCGCGTGCAGCATATTGCCGAGGATTACCGCAGCGTGTCGGTGGCGCTGAGCCTCGGGCGCCTCAACCGCAACTACATCGGCACGCATTTCGGCGGCTCGCTCTACGCCATGACCGATCCCTTCTACATGCTCATGCTGATGCGCCTGCTGGGCCGCGACTACGCGGTGGCGCACGCCGGGGCGCGCATCGAGTTCCTCGCCCCGGCGCGCGTCACGCATGTGCTGCACGTGCGGCGCAAGGTCGTGAGACCGGCGGCGCGCGCATGAGCGACTCACGCAGCCGCTGGCCCTGGCCGCGCGTCATCGCGCATCGCGGCGGCGGACGCTTCGCGCCCGAGAACACGCTGGCCGCCATCCGCCGCGGCCATGCCATGGGCTTTCGCGCGGTGGAGTTCGACGTCATGCTGGCCGCCGACCTCGTGCCGGTGCTGATCCACGACGAGACGCTGGAACGCACCACCAATAGCCGCGGCCGCGTCGCCGAGCACTCCTCCGCGGCGCTGGCCGCGCTCGACGCCGGGTCGTGGTTTGGCGCGGCGTTCAGCGGCGAGCCGGTGCCGACCTTCGCCGATGCTGCGCGGCTGTGCCGCGCACTGGGGCTGTGGGCCAATATCGAGATCAAGCCCGCCACAGGCCAGGACATCGAGACCGGGCAGCGCACCGCCCTGCTCACCGCCGACCTGTGGAAGAACGCACCCGGTCCCCTGCCCCTGCTGTCCTCGTTCAGCGCCCCTGCGCTGGCTGCGGCGCGCGACCTCGCGCCGCAGTTCCCGCGCGGCCTGCTGGTCGACGCCGCGCCGGCTGACTGGCAGTCACGCGCCTCTGCGCTGGGCTGCGCCAGCCTGCACTGCAATCAGGCCAAGCTGGATGAAGCGACGGCGCGTGAGGTCGTCGCGGCAGGCTACGGGCTGGCAACCTATACGGTCAACGATCCGGCGATTGCGCGCCGCCTCCTCGACTGGGGCGTGGACGCCGTCTTCACCGACCGCCTCGACCTGATCGGCGCGAATTTCGCCTGAAACAGCTCTTGCCTGCGTCCGTCCGTGAATTGCTTCACACCGGAAACGTTCCTGTGACACTCCCTTACACACGCTTACAAGGCGATGGTCAACACTGCGCCCGTGCACGTCGTTACTGACCCCAGGGAGATCATCTCCCGACCCAACCAAGGAGGTTGAAAATGGAAAAAATCACCTCGCTGCTCGTCACCGTCGTGTTTTCGGCCCCTCGCTGCCCGCCCTGGCACAGGCACCTGCCACGCCGCCGCAGACGCCAAACATCGACAAGCACCAGGAAGCCCAGCAGCGCCGCATCGACGAAGGCGTGAAGTCGGGGCAGCTTACGCCGCGCGAAGCCGCGCGTGCCGAAAAGGGCCAGGCGCGAATCGAGAGGATGGAGGAGCGTGCCAAGGCCGATGGCAAGGTGACGCCGAAGGAGCGCGCCCACATCCAGCATGCGCAGAACCGCGAAAGCCGCCAGCTGGCGCGGGAGAAGCACGACCGCCAGCGCGTGAAGAAATAGACGAAACCGCCTCGATCGATCGCGAGGGGCGCCGACCAGGCGCCCCTCGTGTCATTTCGGCAGCGCGCCAGCATGCCCGCGAGCCATCGCCCGTCAAGCCCTCATTGCTGACAGATACCACGCTGCATACCTGTCTGTCT
>VGIE01000225.1 GCA_016867955.1 Betaproteobacteria bacterium | reverse complement strand
TACCTGAGGCTGCCGCTGGACGGCAACGCCTCGCTCGATGAGTTCACGCGCCTGCGCGACGCCGTGTTCAACAAGAACCTGCATCCCGATGTGGGCCGTCGCTTCGCGTTGAGCGCGGCGAAGACCGAAGCCTTGAGCGAAACCATGCGCACGCGACTTCAGGAAACCGCGGAACGCGTCCTGGAGACGTTTTCGCAGCGCGGCTTCCAGTCGGTGGCTGACTTCCTCGAAAAGGCGGTCCCCGATGACGAGCGCGAGAAGGCTGCGGAAATCTACGTGCGCGTGCTGCAGGGTGCCGCGTGGGAGGCCTGGATGCAGGCGCGCGAGCGAGCCGGGTTGAAGCGCATGGAGCCGGACCCGACGCAGGCCGCCTTCGTGCAGGACAGCCTGAACGCGATGAGTGATGCGTTTTTCTACGGCGTTCCGATCTACATGCAGATGAGCGGCTTCGACGAAATCAAGGCGAGCGTGTTCCAGTTGACGCGCTCTCCCGGCAAGCCTATTGTCTATCTCGGTTGCGCGCTGCTTGTGCTGGGTATCTTTGCCATGTTCTACCTGCGTGAACGCCGCCTCTGGTTGCTGGTCAAACATGGAGGGCAGGCGCGCGTGGCATACGCGCCAACGCGCCGCACACTGGACGAAGACCAGGCCTTTACCGACTATCGTGATGCGCTCAAGCGCATCCTTTCATGAGGGCACCATCAATGGACGTCGTGCTTTCCCCGCCCAGCCGAGGCCTGCGCGGCCGCTCGTGGTTCGACTGGGCGTATGCTGCGGCGCTGGTACTGGGGGCGCTGTTTGCGCTCGGCCGCTACGGCGCCTACATGGACATCTACGAGAAGGCCATCCTGCTCCTGGCGGCGCCGGTGTTCATCGCGCTTGGCTGGGCGTGGGGCGCGCTGCGCGTGCTGTGCGTCGTCGTCGCTGCCGCGACCTTCATCGCGATCGGCGCCTACCAGGGCGAACTGTCCCGCTCGGAACAGGCGTTCCTGCTGAAGTACCTGGTTTCCAGCCAGTCGGCCATCATGTGGATGTGCGCGCTGTTCTTCCTCAGCACGGCGAGCTACTGGGCCGGGCTCGTCACCACTTCGGACTTCGCGTCGAAGGCGGGATCGGGCCTTGCATGGTCTGCGGCGGCGTTCGGCACGATCGGCCTGCTGGTACGCTGGTACGAGTCGTATCTGATCGGCCCCGATGTCGGGCACATACCGGTCTCCAACCTCTACGAAGTGTTCGTGCTGTTTTCGGCGATGACGGCGCTGTTCTACCTTTACTACGAGGAGTGCTACGCCACGCGCCAGCTCGGCGCCTTCGTGATGGTGGTGGTCAGCGCGGCAGTCGGCTTCCTGCTCTGGTACACCTTCGAGCGCGAGGCGCAGGAAATCCAGCCGCTGGTGCCGGCGCTTCAGTCCTGGTGGATGAAGATCCACGTGCCGGCGAACTTCGTCGGCTACGGCACCTTCTCGCTGGCCGCCATGGTCGGCTTCGCCTACCTGGTGAAGACCCAGGGCGAAAGCCGCTCCGGGCGCGGTGCGCTGGCCCTGTGGGGCGCTGCCATGGTGCTGGCGCTGCTCCTGGCGCTGGAGGCGGTGGCGTTCCGCAGGACCGGGTCCTCGGTGTTCTGGCTCGGCTACTTTGCGCTCTTCGCCCTGGTCTTCGGCGGCATTGTCGCCGCGCGCAAGCGCATTGCCGCGCGCCTGCCGGCCCGCGAGCTGCTGGACGACCTGATGTACCGTTCCATCGCCGTGGGATTCGGTTTCTTCACCATTGCGACCATCCTCGGGGCGCTGTGGGCGGCCGAAGCCTGGGGCGCCTACTGGTCCTGGGATCCCAAGGAGACCTGGGCCCTCATCGTCTGGCTGAACTATGCAGCGTGGCTGCACATGCGCCAGATGAAGGGCATGCGCGGCGCGCCCCTGGCCTGGTGGGCGCTTGGCGGGCTGCTGGTGACCACGTTTGCATTCCTTGGTGTGAACATGTTCCTGTCCGGCCTGCATTCCTACGGGCAGCTCTAGGCATGCCCTGCACCAGTCGGCCGATGCTCGCCTCGAACGCCCCTGCACCGGGGACCGTAGCGGCGAATCCGAAATGGCCTCCGGGCAAGTCCCCGGCGCGACCCTGCCCGGGAATAAGCCGTCTCCGGCACCCGTATACGCATGGATAGTCACGCAATCGTCCAGCACATCCCGCGCCTGCGCCGCTATGCGCGGGCGCTGCTGGGCGATCGTTACGCCGCCGATGACCTCGTGCAGGACACGCTCGAGCGGGCCTGGAACAAATCCCATCTTTGGCGGCCGGGCAGCGACATGCGTGCGAGGCTGTTGTCGGTCATGCACAACGTCTTCGTCAACCAGGTCAGGAGCCGCCGCCACGAGGTGGACATGCGCGACGAGGACCTGCCGGAGATTGCGGTGAGGGCGATGTAGGGCCTGAACCTCGAACTGGCCGAAATCGATCGCGCACTGCGCGCGCTGCCGGTTGAGCAAAGGGAAGTGGTGTTGATGGTTTCGATCGAAGACATGACCTATGAGGAAGTGAGCCGTGCGCTGGATATTCCCACTGGCACCGTCATGTCGCGGCTGTCGCGCGGTCGCGAACGGTTGCGTCAGGCCTTGAACGGCGTCCAGGGCGGCGCGCCGCTGAAGGTGGTGAAGTGACATCGCTCACCGACAGCGACCTGCACGCCTATGTCGACGGCGTGATGCCGGAGGCGGATCGCGCACGCGTGGAGGCGCACCTGGCCGGCCATCCCGAGGACGCCGAGAGGGCGCGGTCCTACCGCGACATTGGCGTTGCGCTGCATGCGGGCTTCGACGCCGTGCTGGATGAGGAGATCCCGCAGCGACTGCTCGCGCGCCCGGAGCGACCGTGGCGCCGGTTCGGTGTTGCCGCCGGCCTGATCCTCGTAGGGGCGCTGGCTGGCTGGTTCGTTCGCGGCTATTTCCCCGGCGCGAACGGCGTTGTCGGGCCGGGAGTCGACCTGGCGCGGCAGGCGGCGCTGGCCCATGCGGTGTTCACGCCCGAAGTCCGCCATCCGGTCGAGGTGGCAGCCGACCAGGAGGATCACCTGGTGAGATGGCTGTCCAGGAAGATGGGAACCAAGCTCACCTGCCCGAAGCTGGGGTCGCTGGGTTACGAGCTGGTGGGCGGCCGGCTGCTGTCCGGCCCCAATGGCCCGGTCGCGCACTTCATGTTTCAGGACGCGCGCGGTGCGCGGCTGACGCTCTATGTCTCCACGCAGCGCGGCGAGCCGCGGGAGACCGCGTTCCGCTTCAGCCAGGAGGGCAAGGTTGCGGTTTTCTACTGGATCGACGGCCGGTACGGCTATGCCCTGTCGGGCGAGATCGGGCGCGAGGCCCTGCTGACGGTGGCGATCTCGGTCTACAAGCAACTGAATCCCTGAAGGCGGTTTCCGGCGCCGTGCATGGCCGGAGTGCAAGGAATGCGTTGCCGGCCCGTCTAATGCGGCAATCGATGGCGTTCTTACCCGAATTCCTCATGAACGGAGTTGTGCCATGCTGATCAAGCGTCGTCCCGCCATCCCGCCCTCCGAAATCACCCCGGCAGGCATCTACGCGCGACGCCGTGAACTTCTCAGGGCGGCGGGCGTCCTGGCCGCTGCCGGTGCGGGCGGCCTGCTGTCTGGGATTGCCGCAGCGCAGGCCCAGAAAGGGCCTGCGGAGAAGCTGCCGCCCTTTCGCAAGAGCAGCTTCAGCACGAACGAGAAGCCCAACAGCTTCAAGGATGTCTCCTCCTACAACAACTACTACGAATTCGGCACCAACAAGACCGATCCTGCCGAGAACGCGCATGCGCTGAAGGTGCGCCCGTGGACCGTGGTGGTGGAGGGCGATGTGCGCAAGCCGCGGACATTCGGCATCGAGGACCTGCTGAAATTTCCGCTCGAGGAGCGCATTTACCGCATGCGCTGCGTCGAGGCCTGGTCCATGGTGATTCCTTGGGTGGGCTTCGAGTTCAACCAGCTCGCCAGGCTGGTGGAGCCCACGGGCAAGGCGAAGTTCGTCGAGTTTGTCACCGCCCTGCAGAACGACACCATGCCCGGCGTCCGGCTGCCGATCCTGAAGTGGCCTTACACCGAAGGGCTGCGCATCGACGAGGCCATGCACCCGCTCACCATCCTGTCGGTGGGCCTCTACGACCAGATGCTGCCGAACCAGAACGGCGCCCCGGTACGCCTCGTCGTGCCATGGAAATATGGCTTCAAGAGCGGCAAGTCCATCGTGCGCATCCGCTTTGTCGAGACGCAGCCGAAGATCGCCTGGGAAATCGCGGCGCCGCACGAGTATGGCTTCTATTCCAACGTCAATCCGGACGTCGACCACCCGCGCTGGAGTCAGAAGACCGAGAAGCGCCTGCCGGCTTTCTTTGCCAACCGCAAGACCGAGCTGTTCAACGGTTATGGCGATCAGGTGGCCAGCCTGTACGCCGGCATGGACCTGAAGAAGTTCTACTAGTCCGGTCCTGCCTGATCCCGATGCGCCTGTCGGAGCGCGCCATCGGCGCCGTGAAGGTCCTGGTGTTCCTGCTTGCGCTCGTGCCGCTCTCGCGCCTGTTGCTCGGCGTCGTCGCCTATCCCGAGTGGCTGGGGCCCAATCCCGCAGAGTTCATCACGCGCGCCACCGGCGACTGGGCGTTGCGTTTCCTCTTGCTGACCCTGTCCGTCACGCCGCTGCGTCGGCTCACCGGCTGGGTGTGGGTTGCGCGCCTGCGGCGCATGCTCGGCCTGTATGCCTTCTTCTATGCCGTGGTCCACTTGGCCAGCG
>VGIE01000224.1 GCA_016867955.1 Betaproteobacteria bacterium | reverse complement strand
CGGCACGGGATTCCGACCGCGGCGACTGCCGCCGGTCATTGCATCCGCCATGCGGACATCCGCGGTGCGACCATGCCAACGCAACCGGCTACGGCCAGGCATGCCCTGCCCGGCCTTGCTGCGCCCGCTCGATGCGTCCCGCCGGAGGGCCTCCGGTCCGTGCGATGCCGCTTGCCAAACCTGCGATCCTGTATAAAAATACAGCCATCGCAACATGACTGCACCGGAGGCCGGTATGGAAGAACTCACCCCGCGGCAGAACCGCATCCTGCAATTCATCCGCAAGTCGCTGGAGAGCACCGGTCTGCCGCCGACGCGCGCCGAGATCGCCCACGCCATGGAGTTCCGCTCGCCCAACGCTGCCGAGGAGCACCTGCGCATGCTGGAGAGGAAGGGCGCCATCGAGATCCTGAAGGGCTCGGCGCGCGGCATCCGCTTGAAGGACGGCGGCGGACTGCCGCTCATCGGCCGCGTCGCCGCCGGCTCGCCCATCCTCGCCGAGGCCCATGTGCAGGGGCATTACCAGGTTGACCCTGCCCTCTTCAAGCCTTCGGCCGACTATCTTCTGCGCGTGCGCGGCATGAGCATGCGCGATGCCGGCATCCTCGACGGCGACCTGCTGGCCGTGCACCGCACGTCGGAGGCGCGCAGCGGCCAGGTGGTGGTGGCGCGCTTCAACGACGAGGTGACGGTGAAGCGCCTGCGCCGCAAGGGAGCCATGGTGGAACTGCTGCCGGAGAACCCGGAGTTCGAGCCCATCGTCATCGACACGCGCCGCGAGGAACTCACCATCGAGGGCCTGGGCGTGGGCGTCATCCGCAGCGGCCGCGCGCTCTAGGCCGTCACTCCGTCTTATATCGGTAACGGTTAGAAACTGCCTGCAGACGCAGTGCGGACAGCCTTTCTCCCCCTAAATTTCATCGGATTGACGATGCGCGAGATCCAGTTGAAAGCGCCTCCGGCCGGGCGCGGGATTCCCCGGCACCCGGCGTTGTGGCGCGGCGGCGAACTCGCGCGCATGGCCCAGCCGGGCGTGGCGAGCGGGTTTGCCGAGCTCGACGCGGCACTGCCGGGCGGCGGCTGGCCGGTGGCCGCCCTGACCGAGCTGATGCCCGCCCACGAGGGCATCGGCGAACTGCGCCTGCTCGGCGGCGCGCTGGCAGCACTGGCGCGCAAGGGACAGCATCTCGCCTGGATTGCCCCACCCCATCTGCCCTATGCGCCGGCGCTGGCCGCGGCCGGCATCCGTCTCGGGCAACTGCTGGTGGTGCGCACGAAGACGGTCCAGGAAACGCTGTGGGCCACCGAGCAGGCCCTGCGCTCGAACGCCTGCGGCGCGGTGCTGGCCTGGCCCGCGCCCGGCATCGATTACACGCAGTTGCGCCGCCTGCAGGTGGCCGCCGAGGGCAGCCGCGCGCTGGCCTTCCTGTTCCGGCCGCCGGCCGCCTCGCAGCAAGCCTCGCCTGCCGTGCTGCGCCTCCTGCTCGACACCGATCGCGGCGGCCTCGCCGTCACCGTAGCCAAGCGCCGTGGCGCGCCGTTGACGCACCCGGTATTGATTCCGGCACTGGGCTTCCGGCTGCCGCGGGTCGCCTCCGCGACGGCAGCCGCGACGCCCAGCCCCATCATCACGAGTCCGAACACCCCGCATGCGCTGGATCGCCATCCACCTGCCGCAGCTGCCGCTTGAGGTCTTCCTGCGCGGCACGCCCGCGCCCGAACCCTTCGCGGTGGCCGACAGCCGCGGCTTCATCATCGCCTGCGACCGCAAGGCTGCGCTGAGGGGCATTGTCCGGGGCATGGCGGCGCCGGCGGCGCTGGCACTGGCCGCCCGGCTCGTGGTGCGCCCGCGCGACCCGGCAGCCGAGACCGAAGCCGTGCTGGGTGTCGCCGCCTGGGCCGCGCAGTTCACGCCAGCCGTGAGCATCGCGCTCCCCGACGGCGTGCTGCTGGACGTCGAGGGCAGCCTGCAGCTGTTTGGCGGCATGGGGAACATCATCGCCGCCCTGCAGTCAGGCCTCGCCGACATGGGCTTCAGCGCCACGCTGGCCGTCGCGCCCACGCCACTGGCGGCCGCATGGTCGGCACTGGTAGCGGTGTCGACGCCGGCGGCATCGGCCACGCCCGTGACCGCAGCGGGGGCGGCTTCTGCCAGAGCGACGGGCAAGCCTCCCCTCGAATGCGAACGGCGGCGAGTCGGCGGACCGCATGGCGCCATTCCGGCCGCGGTCCACGCCCTCGAGCCCCCGCAACTGGAGGCCGTCGTGGCAGCGCTGCCGCTTGTCGTGCTGCAGGGGACACCCGGCATCGACGCCGATGCGCTGGAAGCGCTGCGCGGCCTGGGCATCGCCACCCTCGGCCAGGTGCAGGCGCTGCCGCGCGATGGCGTGGCGCGGCGCTTTGGCCAGCTGCTGCTCGACACGCTCGACCGCAGCTGCGGCCGCCTGCCCGACCCGCGCACGCCGTTTCGCCTGCCCGAGCGCTTTCATGCCGGCATCGAACTGCCGTTCGAAGTCACGCAGGCCGAGGCGCTGCTGTTTGCCGCGCGGCGCCTGCTGGTGCAGCTGGCTGGCTTCCTTGCCGCGCGCGCCAGCGGCGTGCAGCGCATCGCCGTGCGGCTCATCCACCGCGATGCCGTCACCGAGGTGCCCATCGGCATGGTGGCGCCGTCGCGCGACAGCGCGCATTTCGCGCTGCTCCTGCGCGAGCGCCTGGCCAGCCTGGCGAATTCGGCATCACTGCGCGAACCGGTGCGCAGCATCACCGTCTCTGCCGGCGACATCGTGCCGCTGGCGGGCGAGAGGCTCGGCCTCTTCGCCGATGACGCCGTTGACGCCATCGCGCCCGGCAGCTGGGAGAAGCTGATCGAGCGCCTGCGCGCGCGACTGGGCACGCAGGCCGTGCTGGGGCTGGCCGCCGCCGACGAGCATCGCCCCGAGCGTGCCAGCATCAGCGCTGAGCCGGACACCGGGCAGCCGCGGCCCTCCCAGCTGTCGTTGCGGCTGCCGCAGGAAGCGCTGCCGCCCGGCGAGCGGCCATTCTGGCTGCTCGAGGAACCCAGGCCGCTCCGCGAACTCGCCTCGGTGCCGCACCACGAGGGGCCGCTGGAACTGCTGGCCGGTCCCGAGCGCATCGAGACCGGCTGGTGGGATGCGGGCGAAATCGCGCGCGACTACTTCGTTGCGCGCTCCCCCGAACGCTCGCTGCTGTGGATCTACCGCGAGCGCAAGGCGCTGGACGCCGAGGCCGGCTGGTACCTGCACGGAATCTTTGCCTGACCGCACTGACCCGGGACTGGCCCGGCCGGACGCGCGTGTCGTCACACAGTCTTCACGGATTTCACCGCTCCGGACACTGCGCATCAGGCGCCCCAGGCACCGCACATTCAATACTGACTATTTAAGTGAATAATAAGCTTTAAACATACGATGACATGATAAATACTGCCACCATGATTAGGCAGATCATGCCCCGTCATCGCCCATTGTTATGCGGTGCAGGTGCGGATGTGCTAGAAGCGTGGCTCCGCAATGCCGGAACCTGCGTCACCGACCGATCAGGGGCGCCGGCAACGGTGCCACCGCCAGACAGGAGAATCCATGGACGAAAAGACCCTGCAACGCCTCGCCGACCGCGAAGCCATCCGCGACGTGCTCATGCGCTACAGCCGCGGCGTCGACCGGCACGATCTTGCCGCGCTGAAGTCCTGCTATCACGCGGACTCGTACGACGATCATGGCCACTTCAAGGGCAACGGCCAGGACTTTGCCGAATACATCCTCGGTTCGCTGGCGCAGCGCACCCACCATTCCACCCACTCGGTGCTGAACCACGTCATCGAGTTCGACGACCAGGATGCCGACAAGGCGTACGCCGAGACCTACGGCGTGGCCTACCTGCGCCGCACCGACGACAAGGGAGCAGAGTGGCTGGACATTTTCTCCGGCCGCTATGTCGACGTGTTCACCCGGCGCGCCGGCGAGTGGCGCATCCTGTCGCGCAGCGTGGTGCACGACTGGTCGTTCAGCCAGAAGCTCGACGCCGGCTCCAGCTTCCCGCTGCAGATTTCCAACTTCACCCAGGGCCAGCGCGGTGGCCCGGACTTCATCTACCAGTCGCGCGCAGGCAAGTTCCCGCCGCCGGTGCCGAGGAAAGGCCGCTAGGCAGCACGCCGCCAGGCCTGCACGGCCGGCCTGGCGACCCAACACCCGCCTGCCGCATCGCCGTCCATCCTGACAGGCCGCAGCGCCGGGAAGCTGCATGAGCACGGCCCCTCCCGCGGCCTTACCGGCAGCCCTGCCCGACTACGCCGAACTGCACTGCCTGAGCAACTTCACCTTCCTGCGCGGCGCTTCGCATGCGGAGGAACTGGCGCAGCGCGCCGCCGAGCTCGGCTACACGGCACTGGCCATCACCGATGAATGCTCGCTCGCCGGCGTAGTGCGCGCGCATGTTGCCGCAAAGGCGGCCGGCCTCAAGCTCATCATCGGTAGCGAGATCCGCCTCGCCGACGGCCCGGCGCTGGTGCTGCTGGCCACCGACCGCTCGAGCTACGGCCGCCTGTCGGCGCTGATCACGCGCGGGCGGCGGCGCAGGGTGAAAGGGCGCTACGCGCTCACGCGCGCCGACCTCGACGACGGTCTGCCCGGCTGCCTGGCACTGCTGCTGCCCGACCCGCGGGCGGAGGGCAGCCTTGCACATGCGCAGTGGCTGGGGACACGCTTCCCCGGCCGCGCCTGGATCGCCGCCGAGCTGCACTGCGGCTCGGATGACCGCGCCAAGCTGGCATCGCTGCGCGCGC
>VGIE01000223.1 GCA_016867955.1 Betaproteobacteria bacterium | reverse complement strand
GGCGGGCCATGGCTTCCCCATCAGATGTGGGTGCTTCAAAAGCGCCGGATCCATTCGAGTTCATCAAGGCGTTGTGGAGTCCCCTGGGCCTGCCCATGCCGGGCCTGGTGACACCGACGCTGAATCCCGGGGAGGTCGAGAAGCGGATTTCCGACTTGAAATCGGTGGAAAACTGGCTCAGCCTGAACCTGAATGTGCTGCGCATGACCATTCAGGGCCTCGAGATGCAGAAGGCTGGTCTGGCGGCGATGCAGGGCATGCAAGGAAGCGTTGCGGGAACGGCGCAGGCCATGCCCGGCGGCGGGGAGGCGCGAATTTCCCCGTCAGGCGGCGCCAACCCTGCGGTGGATGCCTGGTGGTCTGTCCTGCAACAGGCTCAAAAAGCGACCGAGCAGGCCGTCAAGCAGGCAACCGACAACGCCGCAGGCATGACCGCGTCGGGAATTCAATCCGGTGCCGAGACGCCGGAGAGCAAGTGACCGGTCCGTTATACCGGCGCCAATCCCGCAGAAACAGCCGCGTTGGCGGCCATGTGTGTCATCCAGGGCTGTTGTGGATGCGGCCGACCGCCATAACGTGCGGGTGCTGACTGCATTGCAGCGGGGTGCCCAGTGCCCGGGTGGTAAAGCTGCGTGACACGCTTGCCCCTGTTTGATCCGATAAAGCCCCGCACGAGTGGCATGCTGCCGCTCGACTCGCGACATGTCATGTATTGGGAAGAGTCGGGTAATCCAGAGGGGATTCCTGTCGTTTTTCTGCATGGTGGTCCCGGATCGGGAACCACTGCACAGCACCGCTGTTTTTTCGATCCGCAGTCATACCGCATCATACTGTTTGACCAGCGTGGCGCGGGTCGTTCGACGCCGCTGGGCGAACTGCGTGACAACACGACGGCGCACCTGCTTGCAGATCTGGAGGTGCTCCGCGCGCACCTGGGCGTCGCCAGGTGGCTGGTTTTCGGCGGTTCCTGGGGCAGTACCCTGGCGCTTGCCTACGCGCAATCGCATCCCGGGTGCTGCCTTGGGCTGGTCTTGCGCGGCATATTCCTGTTTCGTCCAACCGAGGTCGACTGGTTCCTCCACGGGATGCGCAGGGTATTTCCGGAACCTTGGGATGACTTCCGCTGCTTTCTCCCGGCGACCGAGCAAATGGACCTGCTACAGTCCTACTACCGTCGGTTATCCGATCCGGATCCGCTGGTTCATCTGCCCGCGGCACGCGCCTGGAGCAAGTATGAAGGCGCGTGTTCGACCTTGCAGCCAAGCAGTGCCGCACTGGCGCGCTTCAAAGACGACCGCGTTGCGGTGGGCCTGGCGCGAATCGAAGCGCACTACTTCATCAACGGCGGATTCATCGCGGAGAATGCGCTGCTCGATGGTATCGGTCTGATCCGTGACATTCCGGGCATCATCGTTCAGGGGCGCTACGACATGGTCTGCCCGCTCGTGACGGCTCACGAACTGCACCTGGCGTGGCCTGAGGCGCGTTACCGGATCATTCCCGACGCGGGCCATTCCGTTTGGGAGCCCGGCATTCAATCGGCGCTGGTCGAGGCGACCGAAAGTTTCAGGCGTTTCCGCCGATTTTCGTGAACTCGCTGTCGCTCTGGCGCGGGAAAACTGAACCTGCCGGCCGCAACGAGCCCAGGATTTCCTCAAGCTGCGAAAGCCGCAGGAAGACGGAGTGGATCGCGGTGTTTAACTCGCGTCCCGCCTCTGTGAGTTCCATGTGCCGGCCCTTGTGCACGAACAAGGGCGTGCCGACGGTCTGAGCCAGTTTCTTCATCTGCACTGAAACCGTCGGTTGCGCCAGGCAAAGCTCCTCGCCGGCGCGCGTAAAGCTCTGGTGCCTTGCGACCGCCTCAAACACCGCCAACTGCGTCAGAGTCCCGTGGCGAAAATAACGTCGCAGATCTGCATGCTTCAATTGAATCTCCTCATCAACTCGCGTTCATCTGCGGGGCGGCGGGAACTTCGCTGGGCGAAGCCAGTACCGCTGTATGTCAGCGATTGCACGGGTGGCTTGCGGACCGTCGGGCAATCGAATCCACGGGAACATGCTTCATTGCGATTCAGGGGGGACGCGGCGATGGCCGTATCGTGCCGAATCCGCGTCTGCTCGGGCCCGTGTTGGCTGTCGCCTGCGCAACAGCCTGGAAGGGATTAGAGCACGCACCAATCAAGAAAGCAATTGTACAAAAGTAAAAATTTCCTTGGTGCGGCCTGGCAGGTTTGATTTGTCATGCTCTTTAGATCGGGTGCATTCATCTGCGGGAAAAGCACACAACAGTGACGGCGCGAATCCTGACGCAGATGCGGGTCGTTCGCGCCGCGGGGTTACTGGCACGAAAAGATCTTTCCGTTCCGCCGCGCTGCTGTCGGCAATTGTGGCTGAGGCCATGCGCTATGGTGCTTCGGTCGAAGTGGTTTGATGGCGATCTTTACGGCCACGACATTTCGTGGCCGGTGGTGGCCAGCCCGCCCTCTAATGGTGACTTTCACAGTGGTTGCGAGGCGGCGCGGCGCTGAGGGATCCACCTGCAAGACCGGTACAATGCAAATTTTTGCCGCATCCTCCATCCGGTGTCCACGGAGTCCCCCGTCCGCCTCGATCTTGACAGCCTGCGTCGGCTGTTTGGTGCGCCGTCTCGGGATACATACGTCCCAGCCGCGTACTCGGGCGATGCAGGGCCCCCCGGGGGAGACGTGCGTCCGGCAGCGGTGCTGATGCCACTGGTGGATCGCTCGCAGGGCCTGACTGTGCTTTTCACCCGCCGCACCGCGCACCTGAGATCGCATGCCGGGCAGATCAGTTTCCCGGGCGGTAGGTCCGAGCCGCAGGACGCCAGCCCCGCGGAGACCGCGCTCCGTGAAACGCGTGAAGAGATCGGTCTGGAGCCCTCGCGCGTGGAAGTCCTTGGATTCCTGCCCAGCCAATATACGACGCGTTCCGGTTTCATCGTGACACCGGTGGTGGGAGTGGTGCGTCCGCCGTTCGAATTGCATCCCGAAAGGTCAGAGGTTGATGAGGTGTTTGAAGTGCCACTGGCATTCCTGATGGATCCCGCAAATCATCGCCAGGGCAGCATCGTCGTCGAGGGCGAGACGCGACAGTTCCATGCCATTCCGTTCGGTGACTACTACATCTGGGGCGTGACCGCGGGAATCCTGATTCACTTCTATTGGTTCCTGAATTCGACTGACGCTCGACGGCTGCGCGGGACTGCCTGACACAGGGCTCTTGCGTGCTCGCCTGCCGTATGCTGCCCGTATGGTATCTTCCGCGCATATGGCGCATCACTGCATGAACGGCCCTGATGGAGCAGGACGACAGCCTGCGGCCTGCATCCAGATTGGCGAACATACATGAGCCTGCTTTCACTCATCATCGCGTTGATTCTCGAACAGTGGCGCCCGCTTGCCGACCGCGGTGGGCTCTTCGACCCGCTCGCCCGGTACGCGAACTATCTGGAGTCCCAGTTCAATGCCGGCGAAGAGCGCCAGGGCATGGCGGCATGGCTGCTGGCGGTACTGCCGGCCGTGCTGGGCGCCTGGCTGATTTACTGGGTTGCAGCACATGCCGGCCCGCTGGGGCCCCTAGCTGCGCTTGCCATCAATGTCGCGGCCCTATACATCACCATGGGTTTTCGCCAGTTCAGCCATGCTTTTACGGCAATCCACCTTGCGCTCAAGGAAGAGGATCTGCCGCGCGCCAGGCAGATCCTGAGCGACTGGCTGGGAAAGAACTGCGGCGATCTGACCCGTGAAGAGGTCGCGCGACTGACGATCGAAGAGGCGCTGACTGCTTCGCACCGGCATGTCTTCGGCGTGGTGTTCTGGTTTGTCGTGCTTCCGGGGCCCTGCGGCGCGATTCTTTACCGCCTGGCAATGTTCCTTGCCAGGCGCTGGGGCGCCGCGGATCCGTCGTCAGCATCGGCTCGCGGAGCCTTTGGCAAGTTTGCGCGGGATGCGTTCGCGATCCTCGACTGGATTCCGGTGCGGATCACCGCGATCGCATTCGCCGTGGTAGGCAATTTTGAGGACGCCGTGTACTGTTGGCGCACCCAGGCGGCCAAGTGGAGTGACCCGGCGCTTGGCATTGTGCTTGCTGCCGGCGCGGGTGCGCTTGGGGTGCGCCTGGGGATGCCCATTGCCAACGTGGACGGGTCTGCTGCGGATCGTTCGGAACTTGGCGTGGGCGAGGACGCCGATACGGCGTTCCTGGACAGCACCATCGGACTGGTGTGGCGGGCGCTGGTGCTGTATCTGCTGATGCTGTTGCTTCTGGGGGTAGCAAAAGCAGTTAGTTGATCGCAATCGTGCGTTCCGCATAGTCGTATCTACGGCGCCAGGTGATCATGCTTATGCATTAGAAGCAGTAAACACGAACACGTCTCGTCCAGATTGAGAATAATTTTCCTGGGTTCCCCGGTATCGGAATCCCCCGATCGCAACGCGCGACGGTTTTGTGCCGCCGCCATCAACCGTACTCCGCTGCGGAAATGCGTCGATACAGCTCCAGGCGCCGGGGCGCGATGCGGTCCGTGGCGGATGCGTTGGCGACAGCGCAGCCTGGCTCGTTGCGATGGCGGCAGTCGGGAAAGCGACACCGTTCCGTGTAGGGACGAAATTCGCGGAAGCCGGCCGCCAGGTTGCGCCAATCCAAATGGGCGAGCCCGAACTCCCGCATCCCCGGGCAGTCAATGATGGCGCTCGTCGCAGCTAGCCGGTAGAGTCGCGCATAAGTGGTGGTGTGCTTTCCAGATGCGAGGAATGTAGAGATCTCGCGCGTCGCCGCATTGGCGTCGGGAACGAGGGCGTTG
>VGIE01000222.1 GCA_016867955.1 Betaproteobacteria bacterium | reverse complement strand
CAACCGTGGTGTCGTAGCCTGCGTCGACCTTGGCCTTGGCGGCCTGCGGCGACACCATCGGCTGCACGGTCAGCCCGTTGACTACCTGGTCCAGCGCCGCCACCGCGCGGCGCTGCGCCTCTTCGGTGGCCACGCCACCCATGGGATAGGGCACGATGGCGAGCGGCAATTCGGGCATGCCGAGGCGGCGGCGCTCGTAGTTGGCCAGGATTTCGAAGCGCGTCCCCACCAGCGTCACGGTGGGGATTCCGCGGCGCTCTAGCTCATAGGAATCGTGGACACTCCACGACGTGCAGGACCCTCAATCGCCGAGGGCGACCACCGCAACGTTGCAGCGGGCCGCGATCTCGTCGAGGATATTCAGCTCCGCGCCGAGGCTGCAGCTCGATTTCTCGCGGTACAAGGTGGAGGCGGCACCCAGCTTCATCACCTCGCCCTCAGTGGTGTGAAGCAGCACGTCGCAATTAGGCTTGAGGTTGCCCAGAAAGCCGATCTTCAGGCCCCTGATCGACGCCGGGCGGTTGGCCAGGGCGTGGCTCGCCGCTTCGCCTGCAGGCACCGGGCAATAAAGCGTGTGACTCGACTCCAGGGCCGCTGCAACGGCGCGATCCATGTTCATGTTCGTTCCCTCCAGGTAGTGCGACGCGGACGAATGCCGCTCGATGGTAATCCCTTGCACAATCCACTTGCCGGCGACGCCCGCGCGCCCGGCCTCGGTTTGCCGACAACCGTCCCAGGGGCCTGCGCAGACCCTGACCATGCCCAGTGTAAGCGGCCGTCTCGAACAGCGTCAAGCTTGACTGCCACTGCCGGGTCAGCCCGCTTCGGCGACGTCCGCCGACTTGATGATCAGGGCAACGACGGCGGCGCTGATGACGGTGACGACGATCGAATAGGCGGCGGCCCCGGTCATCCAGCCCTGGTCGAATATGCTCAGCAGCGCCACCGAAGAAGGCACCGAGTCCGGCGTGAACAGCAGGATGGAAGTCGAAATGTCGCGGAACAGCAGGATGAACGACAGTCCCCATGCCGTCAGCAGCGGCCGGCGCAGCGCTGGCAGCAGCACCCTGGCCGCCACACCCGTGCGCGAGTCGCCGCACACCAGTCCCGCCTCTTCGAGTTCCGGCGACACCTGCAGCAACCCGGCATCGCTGCTGCGCATGGCAATGGGAAGCATGTGGACTGCATAGGCCACCACCAGGATCAATGCCGTACCGTACAGCGGCAGGAAGCCGCCGGTGAAACCGGCAAGCGCGGCCAAGCCAAGCACGATGGACGGCACGCCGAGCGGCAGCGACGCGATGAATGCGATCAGCCGGTCGACAGGGTACGCCTGCCGCAGTCGCCTATAGCTGATGATGAAGCCCAGCGCCAGGGCAATGCCTGCGCCCGCGGCGGCGAGCCATGTGCTGTTGTAGAGGCCCAGCATTGCGTTCGGGAAGTCCACCAGCTTGCGGTACTGCTCGAAGTCCAGCGCCTGGCTGAACACGTTGCCGCTCCAGAAGCCGACCAGCGACAGGTAGAGCAGCGCAGCCAGCGGCACGACGAGCGACACGAACAGGAACACCATCACCAGCAGGCCGGCCGGCCAGCGCCACGCGCGCAGCGGCACCAGCACGCGCCGTGCGCCCTTGCCGGAGATGGTGACGAAACGGCCGCGACCGAGCACCCGGAAGTACAGCAGCATGGCTGCCAGCGTGACCGCGCTCAGCAGCGATGCCATGGCCATGGCCGGGCCGGTACGCCCTTCCTGGTTGATGTAGTAGTAGATCTGCGTCGGGATGACGTGCAGGCCCGTTCCGCTGGCAAGAATGAGCGGGATGGCGAACATCGAGGCACACATGACGCCGCCGATCAGCGTGCCGGCGAGGATAGACGGCCGCAGGATGGGCAGGGTCACCGTGAACAGGGTCCACTTGCCCCCGGCGCCGCACACCTTGGCGGCCTCCTGCAGGCTGGCGTCCACCTGCGAGAACGCGGCGTAGGCCGGGCCATAGACATAGGGCACGAGATAGAAGGTCATGAGCATGACGATGACCGGCAGGCTGAACGCATTCAGCGGACCTTCGTCGACGTCCAGCCCGAACGTCGCGCGCAGGGCCAGGTTCAACATGCCCACGCGCGGCGCGAGCAACACCATCCAGCCGATGGCGCCGACCAGCGGCGACAGTGCTAGCGACAGTGTCGGCAGCAGCGCCAGTGTGCGCGCCAACGGCGCGTCGGTGCTGCTGGTGATCCACGCCAGCAGCACCGCAAGCGGGACACCGAAGAGCAGCGTGATCAGCGTCAGCCAGACCGTGCCCCATACGGAGGACATGGCGATGGAGCTGGTGAATGCTTCGCGGTAGATCTTCAGGAAATCGCCTTCGCCGTCGCCCCCGAACGTCTGGGCAATGAGCTGCAGCAGCGGATAGGCGACGAAGACGGCAACGATCACCAGCAGGCAGGCGCCGGTCCAGCCGCCGATCCGCACGCGAAGACCGGCCGCTGGGGAACTTGAGGCTGCAGTCATCGGTGTCGCGGGCGTCACGGGATTCGCCGCCCTCACGCGCGCCCGGGATAGACCAGGAACTCGTCCGGTGCGATGGCGAGGGCGACGCTTTCACCGGGGTTGTACCGCGTCAGGCGCAGGTCGCTACGCGCGCGCCAGCGCACCCCGCCGCGCAGCTCCAGGGTGTATTCGTCGCATGCCCCCACAAGCACACGGTCCATGACCGTCGCCGCGCCGGGCACGGGCGCGGCAAGCGGCAGCACACCGAGTTCCTGGCACTCGAAAGTCCCGCCGCCTGCGCCCAGCCTGCCCTCCACCCGGTTGGATGCACCGACGAATGCTGCCACGCCGGCGCGGTTCGGGTTGCGGTAGATCTCGTCCGGGGTGCCAAACTGCACCAGGCGGCCTTCCCCCAGGATTGCCACGCGGTCGCCGACATAGAAAGCCTCCCCCTGGTCGTGCGTCACGTACACGCCGGTGAATCCCACCCGGCGCTGGATCTCGCGGATCTGCGCGCGCAGGTGTTCGCGAAGGGAGGTATCGAGATTGCTCAGCGGCTCGTCTAACAGCACAACCGCCGGCTCGTAGACCAGGGCGCGTGCCAGCGCAATGCGCTGTTGCTGGCCGCCGCTCAATTCATGCGGGTAGCGGTCGCCGAGATGCCCGCAGCCGACCAGTTCCAGATGACGCGCGACGCGGGCCCGGCACTCGGCATCCGGGACATTGCGCCGGCGCAGGGGATAGGCGACATTGTGCTCCGCGGTCATGTTCGGCCACAGGGCGTAACTCTGGAAGATCAGGCCGAGATTGCGCTTCTCGGTGGGCGTGTTGGCGCCGGTCCTGGTGGAAAACACCTCGCGACCATCGATGCGGATGTCGCCCTGGTCCGGTGTTTCCAGCCCGGCGATGCAGCGAAGCAGCGTGGTCTTGCCCGATCCGCTGGGGCCTACCAGCGCGAGCATTTTCCCCTGCTCGACAACGACACTGATGGACTGCAGCGCGGCAAACGGCTTATCGGGAGTCGCCCCGCCGCGCTGCAGGAACTGCTTGGAGACTTCAGCGATTTCGATGAACATGCTTCGGGATGCGCATGGGTCTACTTGAAGATGCGCTCCATGGTCTCGATGGTCTTCTGATATTCACCGGATGACTTTTCGATGGTGATGTCGCGACGAACCATCTTCTGCTCCGGCGCCGTCAACGTGCCCGGAAGATTGCCGAGCGGGCTGGAGGCCCGGCCATCGCCGTTATGTGTCAACTGTCCCGCCGGCGACATGATCCAGGAGGCAAACAGCCGCGCAATATTGGGGTGCTGCGCCTTGCCGTTCACCACCATGTAGGTGCTTGCGCTGGTGACAATGTCGAGATAGGCGTAGGTAACCGGCGCCTTCGGGTTCGTCGCCAGGATGTTGTTGGCATCATAGGGAATGCCGTTGAAACCCATTGCTGCCTCACCAGACGCTGTCAGCTGAGCGACCATCGGATTGTTGCGCACCACGCGCGCGCGCTGCGCCGCAAGTTTCTCGAAGTACGCCTCACCGTAGTTCGGGTCGGTCAGCATGGCGAGGTACAGCATGGCGTAGGCCGTGCCGACACGGGGGCTGCCGACGACGATCTTGCCAGCGTATTTCGGATTGACCAGGTCGCTCCACTTGCGCGGCATCTGATTCTTGGGAACCAGGTCGGTATTGATCAGCACGCCTTGGTATATTGTTTGTATGGGTACGATGTACTCCGACTGCTGCGGGAACTTCATGTCGGGCAGCTTGGCCAGCTGGCCGTCGGCCGCCCAGCGATACAGCGAAGGACGGTCGGCAGAAATGATGACATCGGCGCTGATGCGCCCGGCCCTGATCTCCTGGTCGACGCGCGCCGTCTGCGCGGCGCTGGCCATCATCGAGTACTTGACCGGGATGCCGTAGGTTTTCTCGAAGCCGTCGGCATCGGCCTTCAAAGCCACGATGCTGGCTGATCCATAGAGGATCATGCTGCCCTCGGCCTTGGCCGCGGCAATCAGTTTCTGGTCCTTCGGGTATTGCTGCGCGATCTGCTGCGCAGTCGCCTGCGCCATCGCCTCGCCTGACAGGGTAACGGCGGCCGCGGTAACCAGCATCAGGGCCCCGAGGCGTTCGTGCCACCTGCACTTGGATCGAGTCATTTCTCTCTCCTCATTGAGACAACGGGTGTTCAGGCAGAAACGCGTGCAAAAAGAAGCCGCACCTTAGCGCCTCGACCAGACACAGTCAAGGTTGAAGCAGTGCCTGTCGCAAGGCCCCGCGGAGCCGTTGCGCAAGCGATGCTAGTATCGCAGGCATTGCCCCGCAAAGGCTGCCCGTATT
>VGIE01000221.1 GCA_016867955.1 Betaproteobacteria bacterium | reverse complement strand
CATGCCCCGATCACCGAGAACGACTTCCGCGAGTTCACCTTCACCAACGCAGTCGAGCTGCACGCCAGCATGAACCCGGACTTCTACGAGGGGACGCCGGTCGAGGCGGCGGCGAAGGAGGAGATGAAACGCGCGTCACAGCGCGACTTTGTCGCGCTGAAGCAGGCCGCCTGACGCAGGCGGCGGCGAGGGGGCTGGTTCCCCTCCATTGAATTCGCAGCCATGCGCCGGTTGCCAGCCCGCCACCGATGGGCCCATCATCGGGGGCGCAGCCGCCGGCCATTCCATGCAGGACCATCGGGGAGGACGTATATGAAGAAGCACCTGCTGCAGTTGTTGATTCCCGTTGCCGCTGCCGTCGCGGCCTTTCCGCACGGCGTGTCGGCCCAGGCCTATCCGGCCAAGCCCATCACCATCTTCGTGCCGTTCGCCGCGGGCACCGTGACCGACATGGTATTCCGCTCGGTGGGCAGCGGCATGTCGAAGAACCTGAACGTCTCGGTGATCATCGACAACAAGCCGGGGGCCAACGGCATCATCGCCTGGGAGCATGTGGTGAAGCGGATGCCGGCGGATGGCTACAGCATGGCCGCGACCACCAACTCGAACCTGTCCCTGCCGGTGTTCACCAAGGACCTGCCCATCGACCCGGTCAAGGACCTCGCGCCGGTCGCCGTCGTGGCGGAGAGCCCGCTGATGCTGCACTCGCCGATGGCGGCGCCGTGGAACAACATGGCCGAGATGGTGGCTTATGCCAAGGCCAACCCGGGCAAGCTGAACTGGGGCATGTCGGGTTCCACCAGCATCGCCAGCCTGAACACCTACGCCATCATGCAGCAGGACAACCTCAACATCGTCGTGGTGCCGTTTCAGGGTGGCAACAACCAGGCCATCATCGCGCTGCTCGCCAACGACGTGCAGCTGCTGTTCTCCACCGCGGCCGAGGCAAGCGCCAACATCGGCGCCAAGAAGACCAAGGGCCTGGGACTCACCGGCCTTCAGCGCCACGAGGCAGTGTTCCCCGGTGCGCCGACGCTGGCCGAACTCGGCTACCCGGCGCAGTACGGCGTCTGGTGGGCGCTCAATGTGCGCGCCGGCACGCCCCGGCCCGTCATCGACCGGCTGAATGCCGCGGCGCGCTCCGCCCTGCAGCAGCCGGAGACGAAGACGTTTTTCGCCAAGGCCAACATCAGCGCGGCGGAGACTTCGCCGGAAGACGTGGCGAAGCGCTACGAGGAGGTGTCGCGCATCTATCAGAACGTGGCGCAGAAGGCCAATATCAGGCCGCAGTAGCGGGACCGCGCGGCCTGCTGCGCAGGCTCGGCCGCGCTGCTGCCTGGTTTGAGGTTTCGACTAGTCGGTGACGATCCCCGTCGCTTTCACCACCGGCTCGAGCGCCTTCATGTCGGCGCGGATAAGGGCGGTGAACGCATCGGGGGATATGCCCGGCGTCGGCTCGACCCCCGCGACTTCGGCGGCCTTCACCGGCGCCGGTTCCTTCATGGCGGCGGTGATGGCCTGGTTGAGGCGGCTGACGATGTCGGCGGGCAGACCGGCCGGCGCCACCACGCCCATCCACTGGGTCATGACGAAGTCCACGCCCTGTTCCTTCGCGGTCGGAACATTCGGGAACACCTTCGAGCGCGTGTCCCCGGTGGTGCCGAGCACCTGGATGCGTCCCGCCTCCACATTGGCCTTGGGTCCGCCGCTGGTGATGTACAGGTGCAGGTCGCCGGCGATGGCGGCCGCGGTCTGGTCGCCCTCGCCCTTGTAGGGCACGTGCACCATCTGGATGCCGGCGCCGCGGCTGAGCAGCTCGCCGGCAAAGTGGCCGGTGCTGGCGACGCCGGTGGAGCCGTAGTTCAGCTTGCCCGGGTTGGCCTTGGCATAGGCGACCAGTCCCTTCAGGTCGTTGTAGGGCACCTTGTTCGAGCCGTACAGGTTGAGCTTGAGGTTGTAGATCTGCGTGATCGGCGTATAGCTCTTGCCCGGCTCGATCTTGAAGGTCTTGCTGGTGAGCGGTTGGTAGGCCACCATGGACGGCACGGCGATGCTGATCATGTAACCATCGGGCTTGGCCGCCAGCGCCTGGGTGAGGCCGATGCGGCCGCCCATGCCCGGCTTGTTTTCCACCAACACAGGCTGACCGAGGGTCTTTGACATCTCCTGCGCCAGCGTGCGCACCCAGGCGGTGGCCGCTGATTCGCCGAAAGGGTACATCCAGGTGATGGGGCGGCTGGGCCAGGCTTGCGCCACCGCACCCGAGGAAGCCGTGAGCAGTGCGACTGCCGCGATGCCGCGGATGAAGGTTCGGGAAGTTTTCATGCAGGTTCTCCTCGGGAAAATGCGCGATTGAACAATTCCGGTTACCTGGCGGCATTCCTGACCACGGTCATGCCGCCGTCCACCACCAGCACCTGGCCATTGATGTAGCCGGCCTCCTCGGAGGCGAGGAAGGCGATGGCGGCTGCCTGGTCATCGGGTTCGCCGATGCGGCCGGCGGGAATGAGCTTCAGCCGGTCGGCCAGCATCTTCGGGCCGAGGGCCTCGGTCATCGGCGATCGCGTGGGCCCGGGGGCCACCGCATTGACCGAAATGCCATGCTCGGCGAGTTCCATCACCCACTGGCGCGTCAGCGCGCTGACCGCGCCTTTCGAGGCCGTGTACGGCGAATTGCCGTACGTGGTGGGCATGATGGAGGTCGTCGACGAGATGTTGATGATGCGGCCGTACTTGCGGGCCTTCATGGCGCGCGCCGCGTACTTGGTGCAGAGGAAGGTGCCCTCGATGTTGATGGTGGTGACGCGCCGGAATTCTTCCAGGGTCGTGTCGTCCACCCCGGCCTTCTTCGCGGTCACGCCGGCGACATTGGTGAGGATGTCGATGCGGCCGTGCTTCGCCACCGTCCCCTCCATCAGGGCACGCACCGCGGCCTCGTCCGTGACATCGCAGGCGACGAAGCTGGCCTTGCCGCCGGCCGCGGTGATGGTTTTCACGTTTTCCGCGCCGGCCTTCTCGTCACGGTCGGCGATGACTACCGTGGCGCCTTCACGAGCCAGTCGCCGCGCCGCGGCGCCGCCAATGCCCATGGCACCGCCCGTGACGACGGCGACCCGGCCGTCGAATCGTCCTGCGTAGGTGCCGTTGGCGCCTGCCATGCCGTCCCCCTGTTGACCTGCCCGATTCGGCGAGCGAAGCCGCGGCGCTTCGCCCTAGCCTTCGATGACCGCTCCCAGCGGCTTGACCACCTCGTCGCGGAACTTCTGGATCTTGTCGCGCAGCGCGGGCAATTCCCTGTCCGGGAAACGCACCGTGATGTGGTTATAGCCTGCCGCGCGCCATTTGCCCAGTTGTTCCATTGCCTGGGCCGGGTTCTGGCTGACGATCATGGCGAAGTCCTCGGCGCCGGCCTGCACCGAATGGTGCGACACCGTGGCGCCGTGGTCGCAGGTGATGGTGAAGGCGTAATCGGCGATCTCCTTCTCGCGACCGTTCTTCGCCATCAGCTCCTTGGTCTCGCTGGCCATGCGCGCGAGCTTTTCCAGCGGGCCGCCGATGGGCTGCAGGCCGTTGCCCAGTTCGGCCGCACGGCGCACGGTTGCCTCGGCCGCGCCGCCGATCCACATCGGCAGGTGCTTCTGGAACGTGCCCGGGCGGAAGATCACGTTCTTGAACCTGAAGAAGCGCCCGTCGTAGCTCGGCGTCTCGCTCGACCACAGCGCCCGGATGGCGCGCAGGGCGTCGTCGGTCCTTGCGCCCCTCTCGTTGAAGGGGATGCCCAGCACCTCGAATTCGTGCTTCGTCCAGCCCACGCCGCAGCCCATGATGACGCGGCCCCTGGAGAGCTGGTCCACCGTGGCCAGGGCGCGCGCGATGGCGATGGGATGGCGCAGCGGCACGATGACGATGCCGTAGACGAACTTGATGCGCGAGGTGCGCTGCGACAGCGCCGCGAACATGCAGGAGGTGTCCTGCCAGAAGCTGTCCAGCTTGTCGTTTTCCATGGGCGCGATGAGGTGCTCGCCCATGTGCAGGTGGTTGAAGCCGAGCGTCTCGCACCAGGTCGCCATGTCGAGCAGCAGTTCGGGCTGGGGGAAGCGCGAGAACGGGTAGAAGTTCACGCCAATGCGGAGTGGCTGCACGGTCCGGGGCCTCGTTGGTCTTGTCGGGGTGGAAGGGTCAGCGGACGTCCCGCGCCGCCTCCGGGGTGAACAGCACGTTCAGCGGCCGCCAGCAGCGCACGCCGAAGCCGAGGAACCCGGGTTTCGGAGCCGCGGGGTCGAGGCGCAGGCCGGCGCAGCGCGACAGCACCTCGCGCACGGCTTCCTGGATGTTGGCGCGGGCAAGCGCCGCGCCAACACAGGCCCGCGGCCCGAAATGGAAGGTCATGTGGTGGGTGCGGTTGGCGCGCGTGGTGTCGATCTGCATCGGGCAGCCGAAATGCTTCGGGTCGCGGTTGGCCGCGGACAGCACCACCAGCACGTTGTCGCCCTTCCTGATGCTGACGCCGGAGACCTCGCTGTCCTCCAGCGCCTTCCTCACGCGGAAGTGGATGGCGCCATAGATGCGCAGCGCCTCCTCGATGAATGCGGTGAACTCTCTGTCGCCCCCCCGGTTTTCGCCACCGGCGAGGTCGTTCCTCACGCGCTCGAGCCAGTCCAGGTTGGAGAGCAGCAGGTAGAAGGCGTTGGAAATCGCGTGCGTGGTGGTGTCGCTGCCGGCGAAGAACATGGTGCGCACCTCGGCGAACACGTCGGTATCGCTGAACTCGCCGTACAGTTCGCGGCCGCCGCGCCAGATCATGCTGATCAGGTCGTCGCCGGTGCCCGCCGAGCGCTCGC
>VGIE01000220.1 GCA_016867955.1 Betaproteobacteria bacterium | reverse complement strand
CACGTCGTACTCGCAGGCAAAACCGAAGCCGCCGTGGAACTGCAGGCAGGCGTTGGCGGCCTCCCAGGAGGCATCGGCGGCCAGCAGCTTGGCCATGTTGGCCTCCGCCCCGCAGGGCTGCTGCGCATCATAGAGTTCGCAGGCCCGAAAGCGCATCAGGCTGGCCGCCTCGACGTTCACGTAGGCGCGGGCAATCGGGAACTGCACGCCCTGGTTCTGGCCGATCGGCCGGCCGAACACGACGCGCTCCGAGGCGTACTTCGCGATCTTGTCGACGAACCAGTAGCCGTCGCCGATGCACTCGGCCGCGATCAGCGTACGCTCGGCATTCAGCCCGTCGAGGATGTAGCGAAAGCCCTTGCCCTCCTCGCCGATCATGTTCTCCACCGGGATCTCCAGATTGTCGAAGAACAGCTCATTGGTCTCGTGGTTCACCATGTTGGCAATGGACCGCACGGTCATGCCGCAGGCGATCGCCGCCTTGATGTCGACGAGGAAGGTGGTCAGCCCGTCGGACTTCTTCTTCACCTGGTCGGCGGGCGTGGTGCGCGCCAGCAGGATCATCCAGTCGGAGTGCTGCACGCGCGAGGTCCACACCTTCTGGCCGTTGACCACGTAGCGGTCGCCCTTGCGCACGGCCGTGGTCTTCAGCTGGGTGGTGTCGGTGCCGGTGCTGGGCTCGGTCACCGCCATCGACTGCAGGCGCAGCTCGCCTGCGGCAATTTTCGGCAGAAAGCGCTGCTTCTGCTCCTCCGAGCCGTTCCTGAGCAGCGTGCCCATGTTGTACATCTGGCCGTGACAGGCGCCGGAGTTGCCGCCCGAGCGATTGATCTCCTCCATGATCACCGAGGCCTCCGCCAGTTTCAGGCCCGAGCCGCCGTACTCCTGCGGGATCAGCGCCGCCAGCCACCCGGCACGGGTCAGCGCATCGACAAATTCCTCGGGATAGGCGCGCGCTTCGTCCACCTTGCGGAAGTATTCGCCCGGGAACTGCACGCACAGGGCGCGGACGGCATCGCGGATGTCCTGGTAGTCATTGCGCAACTGCATGTCGGCTTCCTTGTCGTGAAGCATGGATCGATATTGGCCGGGGTACGTGCAATCCCTCGCCTGGATGGCCCTGCGTTCCAGCACTGCCGGCGACCATCAATGTTACCGCCTGGAGCACCGGGCACGTCTGCAACCCGCCGGGGGGCGACACCCATGGGACCGGGCCGCGCACGAGCATGCGCCGCATCGGCAATCCTGAAATGTTCCCGCACGAGATACCATCCGGGGACGCTCGCCCAATGCCGACGGGGCAAAGCCCGGCGAGCGCGGACAGGAGTCAGCGCCATGGCAGGAACGAAGTACACGATCGCGCAATTCATCACCGATGCGAAAGCCATCCTCACACGCAACCAGCCGCTCGAGCAGCAGAAGGCCGCCATTGCCGAACGGCTGGAGGGACTCTCCAAGCGCGATGACCTGCTGCGACTCGCCTTGCCCATCGGGCCGTCGGATGCCTCCACCGGACTCTACCTGCTCTGGCGCGAACCGCCGGCCACCGTCCTGTGCATTGCCGAGTTCCTGCCCGGCTACACCTCACCGGTCCACGAGCACAAGGATTTCTGGGTGATTGGCTGCTGCTACAGGGGCCGCGACCGCTGGGACATGTACGAGCGCCTCGACGACGGGAGCAGGGCCGGCCACGCCGAGGTGAGGCTGATCGACCGGTACGACATCCCGCCGGGCAAGGCGGTGTGGATGCCGCCGCCGCCCCGCTCGGTGCATTCCCACAACAACGTGGCCGGCGAAGTCACCCTGGAAGTTATCTTTTCGGCGAATAGGCCGCCGGCGCCGCATGAACGCCTCTACTACGATGTGCAGAACAAGGCCTGCTGGCCTTCCGGCTGGAGTTTCACTCCCGTATTCACCGGCGACTACTACCCGCCCCGACCCGCCGCGAGGGCCGGCATGTTCGCGGGCGTGCGGGAGGCGGCCGAACGGGCGACGATCCGGACCAAACGCCGCGGCAGAGCCGCATTCTGCCCGATCTGCATGGCCTGGGCCTGACTGGCCGGCATGCAACGACTGTTAGTATTCATTCTATTCAGGTACTAAGGACCGGATATACACAATTAACTTGTCAGTATACCCCCGGCGATTGCGGTGCCGCCTGCGGCCCTGGCTCAGTCGGGCGCCGCGTAGTTCCCCGGCAGCGACTGCACCTTCGCGTGGCGTCCCCACAGCGTGACCAGCACGGCCTCCACGTACGCAGCCGAACCCGATGTGAGAAAACGCGTCCCGCCATGGCCCTTGCCCTCGGCGAGGAGACCCTCCGCCTCGAGCCGTCGACCGAGCTCGCCGGCTACCGCGCGGGCGGGGTCGATTATGTTGACCGCCGGTCCGGCCACCGCGCGGATCACCGGCAGCAGGAACGGGTAGTGCGTGCAACCCAGCACGATGGTGTCGACGCCGTCATTGAGCAGCGGCAGCACATAGGCGGCGACTAGCCCATGCACCTCGGGACCTTCCAGCCGCCCGCCTTCGACCAGCTCTACCAGTCCCGGGCAGGGCTGCGGCACGATGCGGGCGCCCTGCGCGTATTGCTCGGCCAGCCGCCGGAAGTTCTCGCTCGCCAGCGTGAGGCTGGTCGCCATCACGCCGATCACGCCTGCGCGGGACATCGCCGCGGCAGGCTTGACCGCCGGCTCGATGGCCACGATCGGAATCGCAAAGCGCTCGCGCAGTGCGCGCACGGCCACTGCGGTTGCGGTGTTGCAGGCCACCACCATGGCCTTGGCGCCCTCAGCCACCAGGAACGCGGCGATCGCCGCGGCGCGCGCCTCGATGAATTCGCCGGAGCGGTCCCCGTAAGGCGCCGCGCCCGAGTCCGCGACATAGACGAGGTCTTCATGTGGCAGCAGGTCGCGGACCTCGCGCAGCACCGAGAGGCCGCCGAGTCCGGAATCAAAGACGCCGATAGGCGCCGATTGCGTTGGTTGGGTAATGGCCTGCCCCAATCCGGTTGATCCTTGCGGAACCTGGTCGAATCACGCGCCGCGGCGCAGCGCCGCACTGCCGCCACGCTACGCCTGAGTTTACTGGAAATGCACGGCGGCGCAGCGCATTGTTCGTCGTGATGCGCCTGACGGCGTTTCCGTCAGGCCACTCCGCTAGGGGCCGTAGGGCTCGCCACACGCTTGTGCGCGGGGTGACTGGCGACTTCGATCCGGAGGCAGGCAACCGGCCGGTCGAGAGCGGATCGGCGCACGTCAGCCTGCCGGACATGCTCGAGAATGCCGTCCGCGCGCTAGCATCGGCGCGCAGGCAAGACGGCGATCAGACCGCAAGGCCGTAAGCCTGACCGCGACGCGTCTGCGCACGCAGCCGCGGGGATTGCGCCGGGTGCGACGCGGGCACGGCATGACGCTGGTCGAGCTGATCTGCGTCATGCACATCGTCAGCGTGCTGTCGGTCAATGCCGTGGTGCGCCTGGACGGCGTCACCACCTCCGCGCACCGCACCAGCGTGCGCCTGGCCTTGGCCTACTGCCCGCTGAAACGCTGGGCTGACCGGGACAGCCTGCCCGGATTGCCGATGGCACGGTGGATTTCAATACCGCCTGCAACCCGGTGCACACCAACGGCCAGAATTCCATCGGCAACAACGCGCAGCGCTGTGTGCGCGCCTGGAACGTGATCCTGGCTCTCGCACCCTCGATCACTGTCGGCAGCGGCAATGTCGACTCTCGCGCCGGCGCGAGCAGCAACGCCTGCACCTTCACCTACACGCGCGAAACCGGCACGGTGCGCCGGTCCACCTACAACTCGCGCAACGAGCGGGTGGTGACATCCAATCCCTGACCCGCGCCTGCCACGCACGGCGACCATCCTGTCAGCCTGCGCGCCGTTCCGCCGAGAAATTCCTCCTTTTCCGACGCCGACAGCTGCGTGGTGTGGAGGATGGAGTACAGGGCATCCGCATAATGGTGCTTGCCCGGATACGGTGCGTGAGCAACCTCGAACTTATTGCCCCTGCCGATGCGGCCCTGGAAGCGGCCGACGTCGGATGCCCACATGACCCGCCCGATACCGAAGGCCGCGAGCAAGCGGTGGATGTTCGGCCAGATGTCGTCAAAGGGATATTGCCGGTCGCAGAGCACCGGCGCCCCGCACAGCGTCACGTACACGTTTGGCAGGGGTGCCAGCGCGAGCAGCTCGTCCAGTTCGCCCCAGGGGTTGGCCGACAGCTGCGCCACGCGCGCGGTGCCCGATTGCGGCAGCGATCGCCAGCACGATCGACTTGCGGGCGGGCAGCGCGGGCCATTGCCTACATGAGTGCGGAAAGCCAGACGCTGGCCGATAATAGCCCGCTCGCCGGAAAAATCAAGTCAGACATCAGGACAACCCGGGAAAAACCGTCAACTGATGCGCGGGCCGTTCGTGGCATCGCGTCGCATTGCGGCGGGCACCAAGATCGCCATGAAGGAGGATCGAGATGGGCATGTCGCTGCTCGGAAAAAGTGTTCCAGCGCAAGGACTCGGGCCTGTCGCAAGATCTCATTGCCAAGGCGCGTGCATTGGGCGTGGCCACCCTGTCGGCCAGCATGGGCGAGCCGGTGGGGCGCGACCAGATCATTGTGCGCGGCGGCGTGACGCGCGTGGTGGGCAGCGGCGTTTCGGCCGGGCCCGCTGTGACGGTGTGGAATCCCGGCGGCGACGACACCATGCTGCGTTACGCCATCGAAGCCTGCCGGCCCGGCGACATCCTCGTCGTGACGACACCGGTCGACGGGTTCGCGCAATGGGGCGACAATGCGTCGACCTGGGCCAGGGGCCTGAACATCGCCGCCGTGACCGTGGACGGCTCGGTGCGCGATGTCGCC
>VGIE01000219.1 GCA_016867955.1 Betaproteobacteria bacterium | reverse complement strand
CGGTGGCCAGCCAGTTGCTGGTGGAGATCCGCTACGAAGATCCGGGCAGCAGCAGCCTGCCAGGGGTCAGCATTTCCGTGAACAATCGCTAGGCCGCGAACCTCGCCGCCTATGTGCTGAGCCCCTTGGGCAGCGGGAACACAACGTTCTCCTCGATGCCTTCGAGCTGTGCGACCCGGTGTGCGCCGAGCTGCCGCAGCTTGGCGACGACCTCCTGCACCAGGATTTCCGGCGCCGAAGCGCCGGCGGTCACGCCGACGCGGCGCTTGCCCGTCACCCACTCCGGACGCAGCAGGCCGGCGTTATCCACCATGTAGGCCTCGACGCCGAGGCCAACGGCCACTTCGCGCAGGCGGTTGGAGTTGGAACTGTTGCGCGAGCCGACCACGATGACAAGGTCGCACTTCGGGGCGAGGAACTTGACCGCGTCCTGGCGGTTCTGCGTGGCATAGCAGATATCGTCCTTTTTCGGGCCAACAATGGACGGGAAGCGAGCGCGCAGCGCCGCCACCACGGTCGCGGCGTCGTCCACCGACAGCGTGGTCTGTGTCACGTAGGCGAGCTGTTCGGGGTTGCCCACGGCGAGGCGGGCCACGTCGGCGACGGTCTCGACGAGGTACATGCCCTGTCCCCCGGTCTGGCCCATGGTGCCCTCCACTTCCGGGTGGCCGCGGTGCCCGACCATGACGATCTCGCGCCCGGCCTCGCGCATCTTGGCGACCTCGACATGCACCTTCGTCACCAGCGGGCAGGTGGCGTCGAACACGCGCAGGCCGCGCGCCTCTGCTTCGGCACGCACCGCCTTCGACACGCCGTGCGCGCTGAAGATCAGCGTGCTGCCCGCCGGCACGTCGCGCAGCTCCTCGACGAAAATGGCCCCCTTGCTGCTCAGGTTGTCCACGACATACTTGTTGTGCACCACTTCGTGGCGGACGTAGATGGGCGCGCCGTGCAGCGCCAGTGCGCGCTCGACGATGCTGATGGCGCGCTCCACCCCGGCGCAGAAGCCGCGCGGATTGGCGAGCAGCACTTCGGCCGTGACGGGTGGCGCCGCTGCCGGCGCTTGTCGTGATTCCATTGATCTACTCACTTTCACGAACAGATGGTTTATGCATGTGTCTAAATCCATCGATTATGATCATGGCGGCGCCGATGGTGATGGCCGAGTCGGCGAGGTTGAAGGCCGGCCACTGATAGCCGCCAGCATGCAACAGCACGAAATCGATGACGTGCCCGTGCAGGATACGATCCCACATGTTGCCGAGGGCGCCGCCCAGCACCAGCATCAGCCCGGCACAGAACAGCAGCTCGGCGCGATGTCGCGCCAGCAGCCAGACGATGATTACCGCTGCCACCAGCGCGATGCCGATGAGGAACGGGCGCTGCCAGCCGGTGCCATCGGACAGGAAGCTGAAGGCTGCGCCGCGGTTGAACCACAGCACCAGATTGACGAAGGGCGCGATGGCGACCGAATCCGCCGGCTGCAGCGCACGCAACACCAGCTGCTTGCTGAGCTGGTCGAGCAGCGCGACCCCGGCGGCGGCCAGCAGCCACAGCACCAGCCCCTTGCGACCGGTCATCAGGCTGCGCATGCAGGGGTGGTCTCCGGCATCAGGCGTGGCTGCGCGGCTCGCCCGAACCGTACAGGTTCGACACGCAGCGCCCGCACAGCCCCGGATGCGCCGTTTCGGCGCCGATGTCCTTCCGCCAGTGCCAGCAGCGTTCGCACTTGGCATGCGCGCTGGTCCGGGCGTAGATGGCCTCGTGCGCCGCGCCGGCGGCGGGCACAACCGTCGCCTGCGAAGTGATGAGTACGAAACGCAGGTCATCATCGAGGCCCTGCAGGAGCTCCAGCCGCTCACCGCTGGCATGGATCTCGACCTCGGCCTGCAGCGAGGAGCCGATGCGGCCGGCCTCGCGGTGCGTCTCCAGCACCTTGGTCACCTCGGAGCGGATGGCGCGCAGTTTTCCCCACTTGTCGCACAGCGCATCCGCATGCGGGATCTCCGGCAGCGCGTAGTAGGTGTGCAGGAAGATGCTGTCCCGGCCCGCGCTGTCGCGATTGAACACCTGCCAGGCCTCGTCGGCGGTAAACGACAGGATCGGCGACATGAGCTTCAGCAGCGAGTGCGTGATGTGCCACAGCGCGCTCTGCGCGGCGCGGCGCGGCACCGACTCGAGGCCGGTGGTGTAGAGGCGGTCCTTGAGGATGTCGAGGTAGAAGCCGCCAAGGTCCTCCGAACAGAAGCTTTGCAGGCGCGCGATGGCGGTATGGAATTCGTATTTCTCGTAGTCGGCGAGGATGTCCTTTTGCAGCTGCGCGGCCAGCGCGACGGCATAACGGTCGATGTCCAGCCAGTAGTTGGGCGGCAGCAGGTGCCGCCCGGGGTCGAAGTCGGCGGTATTGGCGAGCAGGAAGCGCAGCGTATTGCGGATGCGGCGGTAGGCCTCCACCACCCGCTTGAGGATCTCGTCCGAGATGGAAAGCTCGCCCGTGTAGTCGGTGCTCGCCACCCACAGGCGCAAGATCTCCGCGCCCAGCGTATCGGAGACCTTCTGCGGTGCGATGACATTGCCCACGGATTTCGACATCTTGCGGCCCTGGCCGTCGACCACGAAGCCGTGCGTCAGGAGTCCCTTGTAGGGCGGCTTGCCCGTGAGCATGCAGCTCACCAGCAGCGAGGAATGGAACCAGCCGCGGTGCTGGTCGGAGCCTTCCAGATACAGGTCGGCCTGTCCGTCTTTCGAATCGAGCAGCGCCGGGTGGGAGCCGCGCATCACGGTCTGGAAGGTCGAGCCTGAATCGAACCAGACGTCCAGCGTGTCGCGAATTTTGTCGTAGTGGGCGGCGTCGTTCCCGAGCAATTGCCTCGGCTCCACCTCCTGCCATGCCTCGATGCCGCCCTGTTCGACGCGCTCTGCCACCTGTTCCAGCAGTTCCAGCGTGCGCGGATGCAGCGCGCCGGTTTCCTTGTGCACGAAGAAGGGCATGGGCACGCCCCACTGCCGCTGGCGCGACAGCGTCCAGTCGGGGCGATTGGCGATCATGCCGTGCAGGCGCGCCTTACCCCACCCCGGATAGAAACGCGTGGCCTCGATGCCGCGCAGAGCCGTCGCGCGCAGCGACTCGGCGGGCTTTCTGCCCTGGAAGCCCAGCACTTCTTCCATGCCCGCGAACCACTGCGTGGTGGCGCGGTAGATGATGGGCGTCTTGTGGCGCCAGCAATGCATGTAGCTGTGCACATACGTTGCCGATGCCATGAGGCAGCCCGCTTCCTCGATCGCCTTCACGATGAGCGGGTTGGCCTTCCAGATGTTGAGCCCGCCGAAAAGCGGCAGCGTGGATGCGTAGCGGCCGTCCCCCATCACCGGAGTGAGGATCTCATCGTCCCGCATGCCGTAGTGGCGGCAGGACTGGAAGTCCTCGATGCCGTAGGCGGGCGCGCTGTGGACGATGCCGGTGCCGGTGTCGAGCGCGACGTAGTCACCCAGGTACACCGGCGAAAGGCGGTCGTAGAACGGGTGGCGGAAGTTGATGTTCTCCAGCGCCGCCCCCTTGCAGGTGGCGAGCTTTTCACCACTGACCCCCCAGCGCGCAAGCACGCTGTCGACGAGTTCGCTGGCGAGGATCACGAGGCCGCGCTCGGTTCTTACCAAACCGTAGCCGTACTCGGGATGCACGTTGAGCGCCTGGTTGGCGGGGATGGTCCACGGCGTGGTGGTCCAGATGACCATCCAGCCTTCAGTGGACGGCAGGCTGGCGAGGCCGAATGCTTTGGCGAGCAACTCGGGCTGCGCGAACGGAAAACCGACGTCGATGGCAAAGTCCTTCTTGTCGGCATACTCGACCTCGGCCTCGGCCAGCGCCGAGCCGCAGTCGAAGCACCAGTTCACCGGCTTCAGGCCGCGATAGACGTAGCCGTTCTCGAGCAACTTGCCGAGCGCGCGGATCTCATCGGCCTCGTTGCGGTAAGCCATGGTCATGTAGGGATTGTCCCAGTCGCCCAGCACGCCCAGGCGCTTGAAGTCTTCCTTCTGCCGCGCGATCTGCTGGGTGGCGTAATCGCGCGCCAGTCGCTGCGTCAACTCGACCGGGATGTTCTTGCCATGCGTCTTCTCGATCTGGACCTCAATCGGCATGCCGTGGCAGTCCCAGCCCGGCACGTAGGCGGCATCGAAGCCCGCGAGGCTCTTCGACTTGACGATCATGTCCTTGAGGATCTTGTTGACCGCGTGACCGATGTGGATGTCGCCGTTGGCATAGGGCGGTCCGTCGTGCAGCACGAACTTCGGCCGGCCGGCAAAAGCCTCGCGGATGCGGGCGTAGAGCTTCTGCTCGTCCCACGCCTTCACCCATTGCGGCTCGCGCCGGGCAAGGTCGCCGCGCATGGGGAACGGCGTGTCCGGCAGGTTGAGCGTCTGGCGGTACCCGGACTTGCCCGTCGCCTTGCCCGCGTCCCGGCCTTCGGGCTTTGCGGCGGATTTCTGCCTCTGGTTCGTCTCAGCCATTGTCCGTTTCCAGGAGTATCTTGCGCGCGGCTTCGCAGTCGCCGGCGATCTTTGCCTTCAGCGTGTCGAGGTCGGAGAATTTCTCCTCGTCGCGGATCTTGTGCAGGAACTCCACGCGCACATGCCGGCCGTACAGTTCGCCGCTGAAGTCGAACAGGTGCACTTCCAGCAGCGGGGACTCGCCGGCGGCCTTCACTGTCGGGCGCACGCCGAGACTGGCCACGCCGTTCCTTGCGCCGGTCTCGAAGCCCTCGCCCTCACCATGGAGCCGCACGGCAAAGATGCCCGTGAACGGCGCGCGGTTGTGCTTGAGGCGGATGTTGGCGGTGGCGTAGCCCAGCTGGCGCCCGAGCTTGTCGCCGTGTACCAC
>VGIE01000218.1 GCA_016867955.1 Betaproteobacteria bacterium | reverse complement strand
GCGCCTCGGCGGCCGCTTCGACAAGCTTGTTTCCATCGAAATGATCGAGGCGGTAGGACACCAGTACTTCGACACCTATTTCCGGGCCTGTGCCAATCTGCTGAAGCCCGAGGGCCTGATGCTGCTACAGTCCATCACCCTCGCCGACCGGCATTACGCGGCGGCGCTCAAGTCGGTGGACTTCATCCAGCGCCACATCTTCCCCGGCAGCTGCATCCCGTCGGTGTCGGCCCTGTCGGCCTCCATCGCGCGTTCGACCGACTTGGGGGTCTTCCACCTCGAGGACATCGGTCCGGACTACGCCACCACGCTCAGGCTTTGGCGGCACAACTTCCTCGCGCATATCGAGCAGGTCCGAGCGCTCGGCTACCCGGAGTCGTTCATCCGCATGTGGGAGTTCTACCTGTGCTACTGCGAGGGCGGTTTCGAGGAGCGCGCCCTAGGCGACGTGCACCTGCTGCTGGCCAAGCCGCTGGCGCGGCCGGTGGTGGGGGTGGACCCGGTCTGATGGTCCCTATGGTGATGGGCAAGCGCCTATTTGAGTGCCGGCGCGAGCACCTTCCACACATTGTCCAGCAGCAGGGGCTGCGCCTCGACGACCGGATGCAACTGGTCGGGCTGGAAGAGCTCGGGCTTGTCGGCGAGGCCCTCGAGCAGGAAGGGCACCAGCGGAAGCTTGAACTCCCGCGCCAGGCTGCGGTAGGTGTTCTCGAACGCGGTGGCGTAGGGGCCGCCATAGTTGGGCGGCATGCGCATGCCGACCAGGACGACCTTGCTGCCGGTGGCGCGGGTCGCGCGGATGATGCGGGCGAGGTTGTCGCGCAACTGCGAAACGGGCAGGCCACGCAGCCCGTCATTGGAGCCCAGCGCCACGATCGTGAGCTGCGGCTTGTGTTGCGCCAGCGTCGCCGCAATGCGCGTTGCGCCGCCGCTCGAGGTTTCTCCGCTGATGCTGGCATTGGCAACTCTATAATCGAGACCGTTCCGTCGCAGGCGTTCCTGCAGCAGGGTGGCCCAGCCGGATTTGTGGCTGATGCCGTAGGCGGCGGACAGGCTGTCGCCGTAGACGAGTATGGTGCCGCTGGCACTGGCGGGGCCGGCGACGGGGAACAATGCGGCGAGTCCGATCAGGCCGGTCAGGAATGGCCTGCTCCAGCGGTTGGCAGGGTGCGAGCGGTACCGGGATCTGGTCGTCGCACCAGGATGTAACTGAATTGCAACAGTCAGGCGGCGCGCGAAAACGGTGTGCAGTGCACGGTAGCATGCTGTCAGAACAGAAAGCGCCATGAATCTCGCCATGAATTCCGCAGTCAATCCCATCGTCGACGTTCGGGGCCTCTCCAAGGTCGTCGCGCTGGCGCGCCAGCCCGGGCAGGGCGCCAGTGTAACCGAGCGGCAGCTCGTGATCCTGCAGGACATCGAGCTGTCGGTCATGCCGGGGGCATCAGTCGCCATCGTTGGCGCCTCGGGATCGGGCAAGTCCACCCTGCTGGGACTGATGGCCGGCCTGGACACGCCCACGGCGGGTTCGGTGGAGCTGGCCGGCACCGACCTGTTCGCCCTGGATGAGGATGGCCGCGCGGCCCTGCGCGCGCGCCTGCTGGGATTCGTGTTCCAGTCGTTCCAGCTGCTGCCCGCGCTGACCGCGCTGGAGAACGTGATGCTGCCGCTGGAGCTGGCTGGCGTCACGGGCGCCGCAGAGCAGGCCCGTGCCATGCTGCAGCGGGTGGGTCTGGACCAGCGCCTCGGCCACTACCCCAAGTACCTTTCGGGTGGCGAGCAGCAGCGCGTGGCGCTGGCGAGGGCCTTCGTGGTCAAGCCCAAGCTCCTCATGGCCGACGAGCCGACCGGCAATCTCGACGCGGCAACCGGTGCCGGCGTGATCGACCTGCTGTTCGAGCTGAATGCCGAGTCGGGCACGACTCTGATCATGGTGACGCACGACGAGGTGTTGGCCACGCGCTGCGGGCGGATCGTGCGCCTGGCCGCGGGCCGGATACAGGCCGACGCCGAGCCGGCGCCGGTGGAGGCCTAGATGCATGATCATATTCATTCGATCAAGAGATGGCAGGCGCGCACAGAAACTTAAATCTGATAATGATCGTCGGTCGGCGTGCACGGGCTCCTCGCCTTGCGGCGCCGTTGCTGCGGAGATCGGGATCAAGGGGGCGAAATGAAGCTCAGGGTATTCAACGCCAGCGGCGAGCTGGTCGGACCGGTCGACGTGGCACGCGTGGTGAGGAGCGACGCCGAATGGAAGGCGCGATTGACGCCATCACAGTTCGAGATTGCGCGCGGCAAGGGCACCGAACGCCCTTTCTGCGGCACGCTGCTCGACAACAAGCGCGAGGGCATCTACAGCTGCATCTGCTGCGGCCTACCGCTGTTTGCATCTTCGGGCAAGTTCAATTCGGGTACCGGCTGGCCCAGCTTCTTCCAGCCGGTGGCCGCGGAAAACGTCATCACCCACGAGGACCGTGCCTACGGCATGGTGCGCACCGAAATCCTCTGCGCGCGCTGCAACTGCCACCTCGGCCACGTGTTCGAGGATGGGCCGCGCCCGACCGGGCTGCGCTACTGCGTGAACTCCGATTCGCTGGCGTTTACCGATGCCGCCGATGTCGTGAAGCTGGCCGACGCGGCCGCAGTGTAGGGACTGTGCGACCGGCTGCGCGGGTTCGGCTGCGCCGCGGAGTTGAAAGGGGCACGATTCTGGTGAACGCGATGAGTGAGCACTTCAAATGACCGAGCTGAAACTGGCACTGCGCCTGTTGCTGCGCGATTGGCGCGCCGGCGAGCTGCGCGTGCTGGCACTGGCGCTCATCGTTGCCGTGGCCAGCGTGACCAGCGTCGGTTTCTTTGCCGACCGGGTGCGCCAGGCGCTGTTGCGCGATGCCCACCAGCTCATGGGAGCCGACCTGGTGCTGATCGGCGACCAGCCGTGGAGCCGCGACCTGCCGGAGGAGATCAAGCGCCGCGGGCTGGCCTTCGCCGAGACGGCTGTGTTCATCAGCATGGCCCGCTATGGCGAATCCTCGACGCTGACCGGGGTGAAGGCAGTGTCGAACGGCTACCCCCTGCGCGGCAAGCTGCGCGTGTCGGCCGGACTCAACCTGCCGGACGATGTGACCGACGTGGTGCCGCTGCCGGGCGTGGCGTGGATCGACGAGCGGCTGGCGGTGGCGCTGTCGCTGCAGCTGGGTGATGCGGTCGAGATCGGCAAGCTCAAGCTCACGGTCGGTGCCATCCTGACCCTCGAACCCGATCGCAGCGCCTCGTTCTTCAATTTCGCGCCGCGCCTCATCATGCATGTCGATGACCTGGCGGAGTCGGGGCTCATTGCCACCGGGAGCCGCGTGAGCTATTCGCTGCTGGCCGCGGGCGAGCCTGAGGCAGTTGCGGCGTTCGGGCATTGGGCGACGCCGCGGCTCGGCCGCGGCCAGACGCTGCAGAGCCTTACCAACGCGCGTCCGGAGATCCGCGGCACACTGGAGCGCTCGCAGCAGTTCGTCGGCCTGACGGCCTTCCTGGCGGTGGTGCTGGCGGCGGTGGCGGTGTCGCTGGCGACGCGACGCTACAGCCGGCGTCACCTGGACGCCTATGCGGTGATGCGCTGCTTCGGCGCAACTTCCGGCCGGCTGCTGCGCCTCGCCGCCATGGAGTTCCTCGCGCTGGGACTGCTGGCCAGTGCCATCGGCTGCCTGATCGGCTACGGCGCGCAGTTCGTCATCGCCGGACTGGTTGCCGAGTTCATCGGCGCGCGGCTGCCGGTGCCCTCGCCGCTGCCGGCGCTGCAGGGCTTCCTCACCGGCCTCGCGCTGCTGCTGGGCTTTGCCCTGCCGCCGCTCCTGCAGTTGCGCAATATTCCCGCGTTACGCGTTCTGCGCAGCGACATCGGCCCGCCGCGGCAGGGCGTGCTGGTGGCCTGGGGCATCGGGCTGGCTACCATCACCGCGCTGCTGGTGTGGCAAGCCGGCGACCCCAAGTTGGGTCTGGTAGTGCTGGGCGGATTTGCGGCGGCGTTCGTCGTGTTCGGCGTGCTGGCGCAGGCCGCGCTGCTGGGGCTGGCACGGCTGGTGCAGGGCAATGGCTACGCCGGGAACTGCGGCAAGGGCGGCAACGGCGGACAGGCAGCCAGGCGCATCATGTGGCGTTATGGCATCGCCAACCTGCGCCGCCAGCTGCGCGGCAACACGGTGCAGATCCTCGCCCTCGCCACGGGCCTGACGGCGGTGATGCTGCTGACCTTCACGCGCGGCGACCTGCTGGCGACCTGGAAGGGCACCGTACCGCCGGACGCTCCGAACCGCTTCATCGTCAACATCCAGCCGGAACAGCGCGAGCCGCTGCTGGCGCTGTTTGAGGCGCAGGGCGTGCCGGCACCGGCTGTCTACCCGATGATCCGCGGGCGCCTGCTGGCCCTGAATGGCGTGCCGGTGCGCACCGAGGACTTCGCGGAGCGCGACCGCCGCATGGCCGACCGCGAGTTCAACCTGTCCTATATGGCGGCGCTCCCGGGTGGCAACGAGATCGCAGCGGGCCGCTGGTTCGGTGCCGGTGACGGCCGGAAGGGTGCGTTCTCGGTGGAGGAGGGCGTTGCCCGGCGCCTCGGCTGGAGGCTGGGTGACACGCTGACCTGGCAGGTGGCGGGGCGAGATTACACGGCGCCCATCACCAGCATCCGCAAGCTCAACTGGGACTCGATGCGCGCCAATTTCTTCGTCATTGCCTCGCCCGGCTTCATGGATGACGCGCCAACCAGCTTCATCACCAGCTTCCACCTGCCGCCGGACAAGGCGACGTTTTCGACGGCAGTTTCCAAGCGCTTCACCAACCTGACCGTGATCGACATGAGCGCCATCGTCAGGCAGGCGCAGGGCGTGATCGAGCAGGTGGTGCGAGCCGT
>VGIE01000217.1 GCA_016867955.1 Betaproteobacteria bacterium | reverse complement strand
ACGCCACTTTCGAACGGGTGGTCACACTCGCGGATGAACTCGACTTGCCGATCCACGTTCACGTGCACGAAACCGAGGGCGAGATTCAGGACAGCCAGGCCAAACACGGGGTGCGTCCACTGCAACGTTTGCACCGCCTGGGCGTGTTGGGGCCCAACCTCATTGCGGTCCACAGTGTGCATCTGACCGCTGACGAGATCGCCCAGTACGCGGCCTTGGGCATCAGCATGGCCCATTGCCCTTCATCCAATCTCAAATTGGCCAGCGGCTTTGCACCCACCGCCGCACTGGCCAAGGCCGGGGTCAATATTGGACTAGGTACCGACGGCGCCGCCAGCAACAACCGGCTCGACCTGTTCAGCGAAATGCGCCACGCCGCGCTGGTGGCCAAAGCCCACAGCGGCAACGCCGCAGCCCTCGACGCCACCAGTGTCCTGCACATGGCCACCCTCGGCGGCGCGCGCGCCCTTGGACTTGATCAACAGATCGGCTCGCTGCTGCCCGGCAAGGCCGCCGATCTGGTGGCCATCGACCTCAGCAGTCCGGAACTGAGCCCCTGCTACCATCCGGTCTCGCATCTGGTGTACGCCGCCGGGCGCGAACATGTCAGCGACGTTTGGGTGGCCGGGCGCCGCGTCGTCCGCGACCGCACCCTCACCACGCTGGACACGGCGCGCCTGCAAGCCAAGGCCTCGCTGTGGCAATCCCGACTCGCCGAAAACGCATGAACACCACTCTGAACGCCGATCAGCAAGAGCTCGACAAATTCAGCGAACTCGCCCACCGCTGGTGGGACCCCACCAGCGAATTCCGTCCCCTACACGAAATCAATCCGCTGCGGCTGGGCTACATCGACGCCTTTGCCAGTCTCAAGGGCAAGGAGGTGCTCGATGTGGGTTGCGGGGGCGGCATCCTGAGCGAGGCGATGGCGGCAAAGGGCGCCCGCGTCACCGGCGTCGACCTCTCCGACAAGGCGCTGAAGGTTGCAGAACTGCATCTGCTGGAGAGCGGGCTCACTGTCGACTATCGCCGCATCGCGGTGGAAGCGCTGGCCGAAGAACTGCCCGGCCACTTCGACGTCGTGACCTGCATGGAAATGCTCGAACACGTGCCCGATCCCGCGAGCACCGTTGCCGCCTGCGCCAAGCTGTTGAAGCCCGGCGGCCACGCCTACTTCGCCACCATCAACCGCAACCCCAAGTCCTTCCTGTACGCCATCGTGGGCGCTGAGTACCTGCTGAAGCTGCTCCCCAAGGGCACCCACGAGTACGCCAAATTCATCCGCCCCGCTGAACTCTCCTCCCACGCCCGCGCCGCCGGCCTCGACATCGAACACCTGGTCGGCATGAGCTACAACCCGCTGACCAAGGTCTACACCCTGGGCCGCGACACGGACGTCAACTACATCCTTCACACCCGGAAACGCTGACAGGGCGGATCGAAGCCCCGAGCCCTCCTCTGGAGTTTCCATTAGCTTCGATCGTGGACTGTCCCCGCCTCCCACCCGCCCCTACCCCTCAATGCCGCCTCCCTACAGCGCCATCCTCTTTGACTTCGACGGCACCCTGGCCGACACTGCCCCCGATCTGGGCAACGCACTGAACAGGATGCTCGCCGCCCGTAACCGCCCTCCCCTCCCCCTGGACACCCTGCGCCCCCTGTCCTCCGAAGGCGCCCGCGGCATGCTCAAGATCGGCTTCGACAAACATCCTGGCGACCCCGATTACGACACCCTGCGCAACGAGTACCTGGACCTCTACGAAGCTCATATGCTGTGCGATACGCGTCTGTTCGACGGCATGGACGAGGTGCTCAACACTCTGGCTGCCCGGGACATTCCATGGGGCATCGTCACCAACAAACTCGAGCGCTTTGCCCTGCCTCTGATCTCCCAGATGGGCCTCACAGCGCGCGCCAGCTGCGTCATAGGTGGCGACACCACTGCCCGCGCCAAACCCGCACCCGATCCCCTGCTGGAAGGAGCGCGGCGTATCGGCGCGACGCCCGCGCAATGTCTGTATGTCGGCGACGACCTGCGCGACGTCCAGGCCGCTCACGCCGCCGGGATGGAACCGGTGGTCGCCCGCTATGGCTACCTGGGAAATGAGGAGCCGCCCGAGCAATGGGGCGCGGCAATCCACATCCATCACCCTACCGAGATCTTGAAGTATCTCTAGAACGCGCCACTTCCTGCGATAATGAATCCGTCACACAGAACACGGGGGCGCCCTGGGTTCGACGTGGGTCGCGAAGCATGGCAGTGCATGTCAAGGTCCAGTCACCTTGTAAATCAGCTGGAAAATGATAGTCGCCAACGACGATCGTTACGCTCTAGCCGCCTAACACCGGCTGGACTCTGCCCCAGTTTGCTCATGGGCTGGTCTGAACCCGCAAGGGGGATGAGCGCAGAGTCATATACATGGGATCGTGATGTACGGGGTCACTTCGTACTGAGCTAAATCCAAGGTGACTCGCCCAATATCAGCCCGCCGGCCGGCGGTTAACGGGTTAAATCAAAGGGCCAGGCTAAACATGTAGTGCTGTCTGTGTAGGGCTTGCGGACGCGGGTTCGATTCCCGCCGCCTCCACCATCAATACCCCCAGTAGCATCCAACGCCGTCCAAGTGACGGCGTTTGTCTTTTCCCATCAGCGTATTAACCGTCTAGCGGGGTCTTGCACCGTCCCAGGACTTCCGCGCATAATGGGGGTATTGACGGGGGTATCATGGAAAATCGAACCGATAGAAAAACTGCTTCTGGGGGTATCAGAGGCAAGCTCACCGACAAGGCCGTCAAAGCCTTCGTCACCAAAGCGGCGTGTGGGAAGAAGCTCGCCGATGGCGGCGGGCTCCATTTGTTCATCACCCCGGCCGGCGGCGCCACCTGGCGCGTGAAATACCGCATCGAGGGCAAGGAGAAGATCTACTCGGTCGGTCCCTACCCTCTGGTCAGCCTCGCGGCGGCCCGGGTCGAGCTGGGGGAGGTCAAGGCCCTCCTGCTGGAAAACAAGGACCCGGTGACAGAACGACGGGTAAGCCGCGCGGCCACGGCGGCCGGATCGGATAACACCTTCAAGGCGGTCGCCCAGGAATGGCTGGCAATGAAGCAGAGGGAATGGAGCGCCGTGCACTACGCCAAATCGCAGCGAGCCCTGGAGCGCGACATCTTCCCCGCGCTCGGAAACCTTCCCGTCTCCAGTATTACCCCTGCCATCGTTGCCAAGGCCATCGAGGACATCCACAAGCGCGACGTGCTGGAGACCGCCACGCGAATCCTTCAGCATCTGAACGGCGTCTTTCGCTACGCCCAGGCTAAGGGCCTTTGCCGCGACAATCCGGCCGGCCCAGCGCGCGAAATCCTGCCGCGCAAGAAGGACAACGGACGCATGCCGGCGCTGCTGGATTGGGGCGCGCTCGGTGACATATTGCGGCGGGCGGAAATGGCTCGGCTCTCGCCTTCCGTGCGCATGGCGCATCGCCTGTGTGCTTTTACGGCCGCGCGCATCGGCAATGTGGTCAACGCTGAATGGCGCGAGTTCCATCTCGACGACGAGCAACCCGTCTGGATCATCCCCCGCGCAAAGATGAAGGTCGCCACCCGCGACATCGATCACCGCGTACCCTTGTGCCCGGAAATCGCAGCCGAGTTGCGCCAGTGGCAGCAAGTGTTCGGACGCAAGGGCTACGTATTCCCCTCGCCCGCAGGCGGCAAGCACATCGGCCGTGAGTCCATCGAAAAGGTGTACCGCGTGACACTGGGGCTGGACGGCAAGCACTCGCCGCACGGCTGGCGCAGTGCGTTCTCTACCCTGGCTCGCGATCAGGGTTTCGCTCGCGAAGTGGTGGAACTCGCCCTCGATCATGCACACGACAACGAAGTCGCGCGCGCCTACGACCGGGGCGAGCGATTCACACAGCGTGTGGAATTGTTCAACTGGTGGGGCAAGCAGCTTAGTGCCGCGCAGCATGGGGCGCGAATTATTCCTCTCAAGGCAGCTTGATCTGCTGCCTCAGTGCCCGCTCAGCGCGCTTGCCCCCGCATCTCCCTCACCAGCGCCCTCGCCAACTCGCTGACATCCGCCTGCCCCGCGACCTGCGGTGCCGCCAGCCCGCGAATGATCTCCCCCTGCCGCGGGCTCTCAACCTGCCCGTAGCTCAGAAACGTCGTCAACACCTTGTCATGCCCCAGGTTCTGGCTCCACGCCTTGAACGCCTCGGGAGTCTGGCAGACCGATTGCCCCAGCCGGACGAGTGTGTTCCTGAAGCTGTGCGGGTTGAAGTATGGCAGGCCGGCGCTGGCGAAGGCGTCCTGGAAAATGGAGCGGATGCGCGCGGCGCTGCTCCAGTGCGCCCTATCTAGCCCTACCGCCTCGAACTGCCGCGACTGTCCCACCGCAATGCGCGTCGCCGGGAACAGCGGATCGTCATTGCCCCACAACATCTCCTCCCTTAGAAACGCCACCCACTCGGCCACGATCTGGCGAATCTCCTCGCCGACCGGGAAGAAATACGTAGTGAAGGTCTTGCTGAATTTGGTCTGGACCTCGCGGGCATCCTGCTCGATGCAGCCCGCGGCGAGGTTGACGTGCTTCAGTTTCATCGAGGCGATGGCGCTGTCCCGCGCGCCCGTCAGCAGTGTGAACGCGATGAGGGCGCGGTCGCGGCGCTGGAGCGCGCTCTCGGACGGCATCAGGGCGATGACGTGCTTCACCTGTTCCACGGTCGGCCCCACCTGCTCGCGCCGGGCCGTCGCCACGCGCACATCCTTTTCCGAGAGATTGAAGTAGTCGGCGTCCGAATACTGAAAGCGTGACTTGTAGCCCGGTTGCCAGGCAAGCCATTGGAAGAACCGCTTACAGTGCGCGAGCGTCGCATTCAGGGTCGCCTTGCTCAGCTTCTCGCCTGACCGCTG
>VGIE01000216.1 GCA_016867955.1 Betaproteobacteria bacterium | reverse complement strand
GCCCGGCGGATGATCCGGCGCAGCACGTAGCCGCGGCCGTCATTCGAGGGGATGACGCCGTCGACGATGAGGAAGGCGGTGGCGCGGATGTGGTCGGCGATGACGCGCAGCGAGGGATTCGCCAGGTCCCGCGTCCCGGTTTCGCGCGCCGCGGCGCGGATGAGATTCTGGAACAGGTCGATCTCGTAGTTGGAGTGCACGTGCTGCAGCACCGCCGCCACCCGCTCGAGGCCCATGCCGGTGTCCACGCAGGGCCTGGGCAGCGGGGTGAGCGTGCCCTGTTCATCGCGGTTGTACTGCATGAACACCAGGTTCCAGATTTCGATGTAGCGGTCGCCGTCGGCTTCAGGGGAGCCGGGCGGCCCGCCAGCCACCCCGGGACCATGGTCGTAGAAGATCTCCGAGCATGGCCCGCAGGGACCGGTATCGGCCATCTGCCAGAAATTGTCCGAGCCGCCGCCGGGCTTGTCGCCGATGCGCACGATGCGCTCCCTCGGCACGCCGATGTCGCGGGACCATATGTCGAAGGCCTCGTCGTCGGTCTGGTACACCGTCACCCAGAGCTTTTCCGCCGGCAGCTTGTAGATGCCGGTCAGCAGCTCCCAGGCGTAGTGGATGGCATCGCGCTTGAAGTAATCGCCGAACGAGAAATTGCCCAGCATCTCGAAGAAGGTGTGGTGGCGCGCGGTGTAGCCGACATTCTCCAGGTCGTTGTGCTTGCCGCCGGCGCGCACGCTGCGCTGCGAGGAGGTGGCGCGGGTGTAGCTGCGCGTCTCCTGGCCGAGGAACACGTCCTTGAACTGCACCATGCCCGAGTTGGTGAACAGCAGCGTCGGGTCGTTGCCCGGCACCAGCGGGCTGGAGGGCACGATGGTGTGGCCCCTGGACTGGAAATACTTCAGGAACTGCTCGCGGATGTCGGCGGATTTCATGGCGGTTGGGGCGGCGCTGCAGCGCGCTCGCGGCGCGGCGTGCATGGCGCAAATATCTGAAAGATCGGCATTTTCGCCCGAAAGCCCGGCGCGCGCAAACGATCGCACCGGTCAGCCCCCGCGCCCCCGGCGCGAAAGCGGGACCCGGCGCAGCCCGCCCGGGCGGCTGGTCAACCCAGGCTGACCCCCAGCAAGCCGCCGAGCCCGTACGTGATGGCTCCCGCCGCCGCGCCGATCGCCAGCATGCGCAGCCCGCTTGCGGCGGCATGGCGGCCCGTGAAGAGGCTGATGGTCGCGCCGACGCCGAACAAGGCAAGGCCGGTCAGCGCCACGGCGCCCAGGAGTGCCATCTCGCCCCCGGTCACGAGGAAGGGCAGCAGCGGCACGACCGCGCCGACGGCGAACGAGGCAAACGACGAGATCGCCGCTCCCCAGGGCGAGCCCAGCTCCTCCGGATTGAGGCCGAGCTCGTCACGGGCCAGCGTGTGGAGCGCATTCTTCGGGTCGGACAGCAGCCGGCGCGCAAGGTCGATCGCCTCCTGCCGCTCCATCCCCCGATGCACATAGACGAGCGCAAGTTCGGCGGCTTCATCCTCGGGATACTCCTCGAGCTCGTCGCGCTCGAGGGTAATCTGGTGCTCGTACATCTCGCGCAGCGAGCGCACCGAGACATATTCACCGGCCGCCATCGCGAAGGCTCCCGCCACGAGGCCGGCTACGCCACTCAGCAGCACCACGCTATTGTCGGTGGATGCGCCCGCCACCCCCAGGATCAGCGACACATTGGAGATCAGCCCGTCATTGGCGCCGAACACCACGGCGCGCAGGTTGCCGCCGCTGCCGACTGCATCGTGACGTGACTTGTGGCCATCGGCAGCCCGACCATCCCGATGACCGGGAACGGGCTTGGTGTAGAGCGACATGCCGCGCACCTTCATCGCCGCCAGCACGGCTCGCATGGCCCTGGGCCCGAACCGGCGCACCATTGCGGCGACCAGGCGCGTGCGGAAATCGGGCGAATACACCGGCAGCGGGACGCCCGACTTGTTCGACCAGATGCGGGCCTGGCCTTCGGCCGATTGCGCCAGTTCGCGGAACAGGCCCTCGCGAACCGTGCCGCGCTCCGTCTCGGCCACGACCCGATAGAGATAGGCCGCGCGCAGTTCGTCCTCTGCGCCTTCGGTGCTCATGCCACGTCCCCGGTTGCGCGTACCGCCCATGAGACCCGCGCGTCAGGGCGTGGCTGCACCCGCCCGGGCGAGGCCGCAACGGCAACGTCCGGACGATCAGGAAGACCGAGAGGATGAGCGAGAGAATCGATGAACATTGCGATGGACCTCCGGGGCAGTGTAGCACCGCAATGTCGCGAAAAAATCGCAGCGTCGCCCGCGCCGCGAACGGCGCTGCTCAGGCGTCTTCGATGCCCCCGATCACCGCGCGGATGGTGTCGAACGAGAAGCCCCGCGACTGCAGGAAACGCATCTGCTTTGCCTTCTCGAGGGCATTGGCAGGCTTTGCGCCGAAGCGCTTGCGCCAGGCCTCCTTCGCGCGGGCCAGCTCCGTGCTCTTCGCCTCGCCGACGGCGGCGGCGATCACTTCGTCCCCCACGCCCCTGGCGCGCAGGTCATGCGCGATGCGGGCCGAACCGTACTTGCGCGAGAGCACCCGCGAGCGCAGCTCGGCGAATCGTTCGTCGGACTGCTGGCGCTTGCTGCTCAGTTCGTCGAGCAGCGCTTCGAGCTGACCGGTGGACTCGGCATGCGGGGCGAGCTTGCGCCGCAGTTCGAGCCGGCTGTGCTCGCGGGCAGCGAGGAGCTTGAGCGCGCGCTCGCGCAGGGAAGGTTCGTTCCGCGGTGCCTGGCGTTGACCTCGCGACGGCCGCCGATCGTCGGCGTCATTCACGGCCGGTCACCGGCATCAGGCCAACGACGCACCACCTCCGGTTACCGACCCTGCCCGCCACGGCCCGGCGCCGGCGCTCAGGCCTCGGCGGCAACCGGCTGCGCGCCGGTGGCCGGGTTCTTCACGCCCAGCTGCTCGCGGATCTTCGCTTCGATCTCCTCGGCGATCTCGGGGTGCTCGACCAGATATTCGCGGGCATTGTCCTTGCCCTGGCCGATGCGCTCCTTGTTGTACGCATACCAGGCGCCGGACTTGTCGACGATGCCGGCATTGACGCCGAGCTCGATGATCTCGCCTTCGCGCGAGATGCCGCGGCCGTACAGGATGTCGAAGATCGCCTCGCGGAAGGGCGGCGCGACCTTGTTCTTGACGACCTTGACGCGCGTCTCCGAGCCGATCACCTCGTCGGATTTCTTGATCGAGCCGATGCGGCGGATGTCCAGGCGCACCGAGGCGTAGAACTTCAGCGCATTGCCCCCGGTGGTGGTCTCCGGGTTGCCGAACATGACGCCGATCTTCATGCGGATCTGGTTGATGAAGATCACCATGGTGTTGGTGCGCTTGATGTTGGCGGTGAGCTTGCGCAGCGCCTGGCTCATCAGGCGCGCCTGCAGGCCCATCTGCGGCTCGCCCATCTCGCCCTCGATTTCGGCTTTGGGGGTGAGCGCCGCAACCGAGTCGACCACGATGACGTCCACCGAGCCCGAGCGCACCAGCATGTCGGCGATCTCCAGCGCCTGCTCGCCGGTGTCCGGCTGCGAAATCAGCAGATCGTCGATGTTCACGCCCAGCTTGGCGGCATATTGGGGGTCCAGCGCGTTCTCCGCGTCGATGAAGGCCGCCGTGCCGCCCATCTTCTGCGCCTCGGCGATGACCTGCAGCGTCAGCGTGGTCTTGCCCGAGGATTCCGGGCCGTAGATCTCGATCACCCGGCCACGCGGCAGCCCGCCCACGCCCAGCGCGATGTCCAGGCCCAGCGAACCGGTGGACACGACCTGCACGTCCTGCAGGGCCTGGGAGTCCATCTTCATGATGGAGCCCTTGCCGAACTGCTTTTCGATCTGCGCCAGCGCCGCCTGCAGGGCCTTGCTCTTGTTGTCGTCCATGTTGTTTTCCTTGTCGTGTACGGTTTTGATTATGGCACAAACGGCCTGCTGCCAGACCGGTTGACCTGTATTTTTATACAGTTCCGGGCGCAGCGCAAGGCTGGCTTGTTTTTCAATGACTTGGGGTAGCCCGTCGCGATGAAACCAGGCGGTTCCGCGGCGGCCGCGGCGCACGGTGTCCGCAATGTGCGCCGCGCGATCGGGCCGCGCCTCACGGGAGGCCGGCCCCGCTCGGTTTCGCCTACCTGCCCGCGGCGCGCGGCGGCACGATGTACCGGTAGAGGACGGTCCTCGTTGTACCGCTGATCATGACCTTTTCCTCGAAGTTGAAGTTCAGCACCTTCTCGGGGACCCAGGGGTCCAGCGGATAGTCGTGCGAAACCACGCGCGCGCCGGGACGCAGTTCCTTGAGCAGCTTGGGCACCAGTCGGATCACCGTGCTGGGCAGCAGGTAGACGGTCACGACGTCGGCCTTCGAAAGGTCGGAGTTGAAAAGATCCCCGGCGATGAAATTCACCCGCTCAGCGACTCCTTCCTTGCGGGCGTTCTGCCGGGCCAGATCCACCAGGGACTCCTCGATGTCGACGCCGTAGCCCGTTGCGCCGTAGCGCTTGGCAGCGGTAATGACGATGCGCCCGTCACCCGAGCCGAGGTCGATGACGAACTCGCCGCGCTTGATGTCGGCAAGCTTGAGCAGTTCGTCGACGATGACCGTCGGCGTCGGCACGTAGGGCCCGGCGCTGCCCTGCGCCCGGGCCGGTGCGCCGGCGGAAAGATGCATGGCCAGCGCCAGCACGGATACGAGAACCGCTCGGCCCCCCGCGAACCCGGCAATGACGCTGAATTTATACAAGTATCGGTACAGGAATCTCATGGTTTGGCATGCTCCTTCTACATCTGCGTTTTCAAATTGATGAAATAGTGCATGTCGATCTGCTGCCGGACCCCGCCACGCCCGTTGCGGCCTTCACGCGC
>VGIE01000215.1 GCA_016867955.1 Betaproteobacteria bacterium | reverse complement strand
GGGGCGCACCAGCATGCGGCCAAACAGGTCCTTCATGTCCTGCGTTTCCATCGCGGCAATGATCTCCTTGTTTAGGAAGACCTGCAGGTCCTTGGGCAGCGCCGACGGTCCGTAGAGCAGGTACCAGGAGGTGACGTCGTAGCCGGGTGCGATTGACTCGTTGAGCGAAGGCAGGTCCGGCGCGAGTGCGCTGCGGCCCATCGTCGTCACGGCAAGGCCCTTGATCTTGCCGGCGGCCATTTGCGGGCGCGCTGCGGCGAAGCTGGTGATCATGCCGGAGACCGTGCCGCCGAGGGTGTCGATCATGATCTGGCCGGTACCCTTGTAATCGATGTTGACGACGTCGATCTTGCCCAGCCGCCTGAGGATGTCGTTGGCGAGCACCGTGGACGGGTCGGACGAGCCCAGGGTGATGGTGCCGGGCTTGGCGCGCGCGAGTGCGGCGAATTCCTGGATGTTGTTGGCCGGCACATGGTTGCCGACGATGAGCACCAGCGGCTGATCGCCGAAGAGCAGCAGCGGTGCCACGTCCTTGCGCGGGTTGTAGGGGAGGTCCTTCTCGGTGGAAGCGCTGATGGCGAAGCCGCTGGTGGTGGAACCCAGCGTGTAGCCATCCGGATCGGACTTGACCACGAAATTGACGCCGATGCTGCCATTGGCGCCGGTGCGGTTCTCGACGATGACGCTCTGGTTCCAGCGCGCGGAGAGCACCTTGGCAAAGCCCCGCGACGCCACGTCGGTGCCGCCGCCGGGGGCGGTGGGTACGACGATGCGTACCGGCTTGTTCGGGAAGTTCTGCGCCAGCGCAGGGGCCGCGGCGAGGCCGGCGGCGGCCAGCAGGCTGATCAGCATCCTGTTCATTTCGATTCCTCTCTCCAGGGACATGGTTCGGGATGCATTGCAACACCGGCGCGAAGGGCGGCCAATGGCGGCAATGCGCTCGCAAGGCTGCCGAGACTACCGCCTGAAGCGGGTTTTTACAAGGGCAGGCGGGCGCTTGCGCCGGCCTGCGGCAGGCCGCAATCTGAGCGATACTGCTCTGCAATTCCGGGCGGTGACGTTGTTCACCGACGCTGCGTGATGCCCGGAACAGGAGGAGATAGACATGGCCGAAGGCAACGACACCCTGACTGCCGCACTGACCCCGACCCAGCGACTCGCCGCCGCCGCCGCGGGATTTACTGCCGACACGCTGCCGCCCGATACCCTGGAGGCCGCCAAGGACTACCTGCTCGATCACATCGCCGTCTCGCTCTACGGCATGCAGCAGCCCTGGAGCGGCTTTGTCGCTGACATGGTTGCTGCCGACGGCGGCGCGGCACAAGCGTCTGTCTACGGCCGCAATCTGCGCGTGCCGGCGCAGGCGGCGGCGCTGGTCAATGGCACGGCCGCGCATGGCTTCGAGCTGGACGACTGGCACGCCGGGTCGCTCTCCCACCTCGGCGCGGCCGTGATTCCGGCGGTGCTGGCCGTGGCCGAACGCGACCACCGGCACGGGCGCGACGTACTGGCCGCCATCGTGGCCGGCTACGAGGTGATGGCGCGCGCGGGCATGTCGGGCATCCCGAGCATCATCATGCGCGGCTACCACCCCACCGGCACGCACGGCCCCGTCGGCGCGGCGGCCGGCGTGGGCAACCTGCTGCGCGTCTCTCCCGAGACGATGACCTGGGCGCTAGGCATCGGCGCCTCCTGCGCTGCCGGCCTGATGGAATTCAGCCAGGACGAGGCGGGCACCATGGTCAAGCGCGTGCACGCCGGGCGCGCGGCGCAGGCCGGCGTGGTGGCGGTGGATCTCGCGCTGCGCGGGCTGACCGCCCCGCGCGCGAGCCTCGACGGCAAGTACGGCTACTGCCGCGTGTTGTCGGACGCGCCCAACCCCGAGGCACTGGTGCAGGGCCTGGACGAGGATTTCGAGATCCGCCGCAACAACGTCAAGCCCTATGCCTGCTGCGGCATGCTGCATGCCCCGATGGACGCCGTCGAGGACCTGATGCGCAGGCACGGCATCCGGCTGGAGGACATCGACGACATCGTGATCGGCGGCAGCCGCGCCGTCGTCGAGCAACATGCATCCACCGTCATCGAGTCGGTGATGGCGGCGCAGTACAGCATGCCGTATGCGGCGGCCGTTGCATTGTTGGGGCGTTCGCTCGACCCGCGAATGTTCGACGAGGGGCGCTACCGGGATCCGGAACTGGTCGGACTGGCGCGACGCGTACGTCTTGAGATCGACCCCGAGATCGAGGCAGTGTTCCCGGGCAAGCTCGGTGGTTCGGCGCGCATCCGGCTGAAGAACGGCCGCCAGTTCGAGTCGCGCATCATCGACGCGCGCGGCACCACCGACAACCCATTCGGGCGCGAGGACATCGTCGCCAAGGCGCGTGCACTGTGCGGGGGCCTGCTGCCGGTGGCGGCCGTCGACGAGCTGATCGAGCGGGTGCTTGCGTTCGATCGCGCCGGCGATGCCGGCGGGCTGGCGCGCTTCCTCGATGCCTCAGTGCGCGGCGGACCTGCCTGAACCGCGCGGCTGGCCGCCGCGCCGTTCACGGATGGCCGCCGCCCCCGCCTCGGACACCACCGGCACCACGCGCGGATCGAGCGGATCGACGATGATTCGGTTCGCCGTGCACTCGCCCAGCAGGCTCGCGATGGCGCGCGCCGCCACCACGGAGTCCGAGCGCTGGTAGGACGTGGCGTTGGCGAGGAAGCCGCCGGCCTTGTGGATGGCCGGGAAGCCGAGCACGTTATTGACCCCGTTGGGCGCGTCGGAACGGCCGGTGCAGACAAAGGCCGCGCCGGAATCGAGGAAGCGTTCGTACGCCATGCAGATGTCCTCGTCCACCGTTGCCAGGATCTCGGGAGCGGGATTGGCGAGCGAGATGATGCCGGGGCGATCGTTCATCATGAGCAGGTGCTTCGGCGTGAAGGAGGTGCGCCTGTCGGCCTCGGCGGCAGACAGGCCGATGTAGATGTCGGCGCCACGCAGCCCGTTCTCCCAGTCGCCGGTGCGCCCCTCGGCGTTGATCATCGCGGCGAGCTGCCGCTTCTCCTCGTTCATGCCGAAGGTGCGGCCGGCATGGAGCAGACCCCTGGAGTCGGCCATCTGCATGGTGCCGGGGTTGACCCCGGCGGCGATCAGGATCAGCGCCACGCCGATCGCCCCGGCACCCGCGCCCTGGAAGTGGACCACCAGTTCGCCCAGCAGCTTGGCGCCATTGATGAGCGCGGCGGCCACGACGATGCCGGTGCCCCACTGGTCGTCGTCGAACACCGGGATGTCGATGCACTCCTGCAGCTTGCGCTCGACCTCGAAGGAGTGCGGCGAGGAGAGGTCTTCCAGGTTGATCGAGCCGCCGCGCTCCGGAAGGATGCGGGTGAGCAGGTCGACGACCTTGTCCGGGGCGGTCTCGTCCAGGATCAGGCTGATGGCCGGAATGTCGGCCAGCCCAGAAATCAGGATGGCCTTGCCGGTCATGACCGGGGCGCCGGCCTGCGGACCGATGTCGCCCAGGCCCGGGATTGCGGTGCCGTCGGTGATGATGTAGACCGCCTTGCCGATGGCGGCGATCTTGTCCCTGATGGCGTGCAGGTTCGAGGAGCGCCCGACCGGGATGATCAGGTTGGTGTGCGACAGCGCCTTGGCCAGGCTGTACAGGGCGTTGGCGCGGAACAGCACCGACTGGCGCGCGCGGTCATCGGCGATGTCGGCCGCGAACAGGCGCAGGTCGATGGATTCCCACAGCAGGTGCTTGATGACGTTGCAGATGAAGCCGACGCCGGGCGTGTACACCTCGGCCAGCACCTTCAGCGACGGAATGCGCACGCTGCGCGCATCGCCGGCCGGGTAGCAGGGGTAGTGGATGGCGTTCAGGTAGGTGTCCACGAATTCCATCGTGCTGCCGCCCTGGTAGCCCCCCGCGATGCACGGCGCCGAGGCGCGGAAACTGGCGCGGCCCGGCACCTTGAAGCGCTCTAGGATGCCGGCGACCTGCGCGGGCGAGATCAGCTTCTCGCTGCCGCGCTACAGGACGCCGAGCTTGCGGACGATGGCGGCGATTTCGGGGGTCGGGGGTATTGGGGAACTGGCGTACGGGATTCGACACGATGACTCCCGGGGGGAGCGGTGGGGCCGCGGTGAGCGGGCGGGAGCGGCGGTCTCCACGCCGGATGCCGGCAGCTGGCGCGACAGACGTGATTTTACTGCACCGCGCAGGCTGCGGAGGCGTTGGCGACGTGACGGACGCATGAATCAACGGAGTATGATGGACAGTCCGCCGGCGTCGGGCGCGAGCCCTGTCCCGAGACAAGCCGGACGGTGGACCGTCGCTGAGGGGCGTCGTCAGGCCGCCGGCAGCGGTGAGGATCACCGGACCGAGCTCACCCTCGGCGCGAACGTCGTGTTCTCTGCAATCCGGTCCGCAATGATCGCAGCATGGAAAAAACGCGCAGGCGAACTGAAGCGAGAGGTTTATGCTCTGTACTTTGCCTGCCGCGATCCCCGCGTCCCCTGGTATGTCAAGGCCCTCGCAATAGCCGTCGTCGCCTACGCCTTCAGTCCGATAGACGTGATTCTGGACTTCATTCCGATACTGGGGTACCTGGATGAGCTGTTGCTCCTGCCGCTTGGCATCATCACGGTGCGGGCGATGGTGCCGCTGCATGTCATGGCCGACTGCCGCGAGCGCGCCAGGCAGATGGAAGGCAGGCCCAGGAACTGGATCGCCGCGGGTTTCATCGTGGCGATCTGGCTTGCCATCGCGATCGCGGCAGTTCAGTGGCTACGCAGAGCCTAGTGCTGCCTTGGACCTGTGCCTTCCACCTCCGGGCGCGCACCGATGCGGCGAAATCCAGCGTAGAGCGCCAGGTCGTAGGCGATCTTTAGCACCCCGCAGGCCAGCAGCGGCGCCGCCAGGGCGCCGGCGGCGAGCATCGCCCCGGTCAGC
>VGIE01000214.1 GCA_016867955.1 Betaproteobacteria bacterium | reverse complement strand
TGCGCACGAGGTGGAGCAGAGCTTCGGCGCGCTCGCCCAGGCGCGCGCTTCGCTCGACGCCGACGGCGTGCCCTACGACCGCGCCATGCCGGTGGGTGGGATGGTGGAAGTGCCGGCTGCCGCGCTGTCGCTGGGCATGCTGCTGCCTAAACTGGACTTCGTGTCCATCGGCACCAACGACCTCATTCAGTACACGCTGGCAATCGACCGCACCGATGATTCCGTCGCGCACCTGTACGACCCGCTGCATCCAGCCGTGCTGACACTCATCGCCAGCACGATCCGCGCCGCCAATCGCGCCAGCAAATCCGTTGCCGTATGCGGCGAGATGGCCGGCGACCTCGCGCTCACCCGGCTGCTCCTCGGGCTTGGGCTGCGCCAGTTCTCCATGCACCCGACGCAGTTGCTCGCCATCAAGCAGCAGGTGCTGCGCTCGGCTCTGCCCGAGGCCGAGGCGCTGTCGCGGCGCATCCTGCGCTCGACGCACCCGGACCGCGCCCGCAGGCTGCTCGATAAGCTCAACGCCTGACCCATGCCGTACGACAACCCCGAGGGAGTAATGCCATGAACAGCAGCATCAGCAAAACGACCCGCCTCATCGCCGCAGCACTGATCGCGTCGGCGCCCATGCTTGCCGCAGCACAGTCCTATCCGAGCAAGCCGGTGAAACTGGTGGTGCCCTTTCCGGCCGGCAGCGCCACCGACCAGGTGGCGCGTGTGACCGCGCAGGAACTGCAGGAGGCGCTCGGGCAGCCGTTCCTGATCGACAACAAGCCCGGTGCATCGGGCTCCATCGGCGCCGAGCAGGTGGCCAGGAGCGCGCCGGACGGCTACACCCTGCTGGTCACCACCAACACCACGCAGGCGGCCAACCCCAGCCTGTTCAAGAAGCTGTCGTACGACCCGGTGAAGGATTTCCAGCCCGTCGTGCGCCTCGGGACCACGTCCTTCATGTTGATGACGCGGCCGGACTACCCCGCGAAGAACCTCCGGGACTTCCTCGCGCACGCGCGCGCCAACTCCGGCAAGCTCTCGGGAGGCTATGGCTCCGCAGGCTCGCAGGTGTCGCTCGCCATGATTGCATCCATGGGCAAGTTCGAGGTGACCTCGGTGCCCTACAAGGGCATTCCGCAGGCCATCACCGACGTGCTGGGCGGCACGCTGAGTTTTACCTTCGTCGACCTCGCCAATGCGCTGGCACAGCTGAAGGGCGGCAAGCTGCAGGGCATCGCGGTCACCTCGGAAAAGCGCACGCCGCTGGCACCGGACGTCCCCGCCGTATCCGAAGCGCTGCCTGGCTACGAGCTGATTGCGTGGATGGCGCTGGTGGCGCCCGCGGGCACGTCGCGCGAGGCGGTGACCAGGATCCACGACGCTACAGCGCGCAGCCTCGCCAAGCCCGCGTTCGCCGAGGCCTTTTCGCGCATCGGCATGGATGTCGGGCCGATGAATCCCGAACAGCTGGCGCGCTTCATCCAGGCCGAGATCGGCAAGTGGGCGCGGCTGACCCGCGAAGCCGGCATCAAGCCGGAATAGCCACGGGATCGGGGCCGGACTGCGAGCGACGCGCGAGAGGCGCGGGTCCAGGCTCGATTATCCTGTCGGTGCGCCTGTTTGACCCGTGACACCTTCTCGGGTAACTTCCCGACCTGCGCCGATTTGATCAACAGCTTGCGGGCGCTGGGAGCCGATGATGCGTGGCTTCCTAAATCCGGCTAAAGCGAGGGAAACCCGTTTAGCCACTTGCTCGATGCGCGGCTGAACGGGTTTTTTCATTCTGGACATCATGGGCACTGCAGCATTGGATCAGTCGGTCGGGGCGGTCAAGGCGCAGACGATGCGCTTCGATACGCCGCTGGTCTTCCGCAGCGGCGCCGTGCTCGATCAGTACGAACTGGCCTACGAGACCTACGGTGCGCTGAACTCCGACAAGTCCAACGCCGTGCTGGTGTGCCATGCCCTCAACGCCTCGCACCACGTCGCCGGCTGGTACGAAGGCCAGCCCGACAACATCGGCTGGTGGGACAACATGATCGGCCCCGGCAAGCCGCTCGATACCAACCGCTTTTTCGTCGTCGGCGTGAACAACCTCGGCGGCTGCTTCGGCTCCACGGGCCCCGCGTCGATCAACCCGAAGACCGGCAAGCCCCATGGATCGTCATTTCCCGTCGTCACCGTCGTGGACTGGGTCGAGGCGCAGGCCCGCCTTGCCGACCGGCTCGGCATCGCGCGCTTCGCCGCGGTGATGGGCGGCAGCCTCGGCGCCATGCAGGCGCTGCAATGGACGATCGACCACCCGGGCCGCATCGGGAGCGCCGTGGTGATCGCCGCCGCCCCCAAGCTTTCGGCGCAGAACATCGCCTTTAACGAGGTGGCGCGACAGGCCATCACCACCGACCCGGATTTCCGTGGCGGGGACTTCTACCAGCATGGCGTGGTGCCCCGGCGCGGCCTCAGGCTTGCGCGCATGATCGGGCACATCACCTATTTGTCCGACGACGCCATGATGGAGAAGTTCGGGCGCACGCTGAGTGCGGAAAGCATCCGGTACCACTTCGACGTGGATTTCGAGGTCGAGTCCTACCTGCGCTACCAGGGCGATAAATTCGCCGAGTATTTCGACGCCAACACCTACCTGTTGATTACCCGCGCGCTTGACTATTTCGACCCCGCGCAGGCCGCCGGCGGCGACCTCGCGCGCGCGCTGTCGGCCGCGCGCGCGAAGTTCTTCGTCGCCTCGTTTACCTCCGACTGGCGCTTCGCGCCCGAGCGCTCGCGCGAGATCGTGAAGGCGCTGCTCGACAACCGCGCCGACGTGAGCTACGCAGAGATCGACGCTCCGCACGGCCACGACGCCTTCCTGCTCGACGACCCGCGCTACCACGCGCTGGTGCGCGCCTGGTTCGACAACATCCACGCCGCCCTGTGATCACCCCCGCGCGCTCCGGACGCTCCGATTTCGAGGCCATCGCCGCGCGCGTTGCGCCCGGCTCCTCGGTGCTCGACCTGGGCTGCGGCGACGGCCAGCTGCTCGACTACCTGAAGCAGCAGCGCCGGGTGCGCGGCTACGGGGTGGAGATCGACGATGCCAACGTGCTCGCCTGCGTGAAGAACGGCGTCAACGTCATCCAGAGCGATCTCGAGCGCGGCCTCGCCGGCTTCGACGCCGGTACCTTCGACTACGTGATCCTGTCGCAGACCCTGCAGGCGATGCGCCACACCGAGGACATCGTCATGGAAATGCTGCGCGTCGGCCGACAGGGCATCGTCACCTTCCCCAACTTCGGCCATTGGGAATCGCGCCTGCAGGTCATGGCTGGCCGCATGCCGGTGTCGCAGGCCCTGCCCTACCAGTGGTACGACACGCCGAACGTGCACCTGTGCACCATCAATGACTTCGAGGCGTTCTGCGCCTCGCACGGCATCCGCGTCCTCGAGCGCGTGGTGCTCAGGAACGGGCGCCCGGTGACGCTGCTGCCGAACCTGCTCGGGACGCTGGCGGTGTTCCGCTTCGAGAAGCGGACTTAGGGACGAATCAGGCTGCGGGCGGCCGGGCCGGCGCCGGACGCCCCGGATCCGACCGCATCAGCGCCTCGCTGAATGTCCTGCAGTAGTCCCCCGGCAGCAGCGCCTCCAGCACGCCGGCCTTCTTCAGCTTGCCGAGCACGCGTTCGTTGGCCTCGCACATCAGCACGCGCACGCCGCGCTTGCGCAACGCCACCACCACCTCCTCGATGGTCTGGATGCCGGTGATGTCCATGAAGGGCACGCGGTCGAGCCGGAGGATCAGGGTCTGCGGGTCGGTGCGAGTATGCAGCAGCGCGCGCTCGAAATTCTCGACGGCGCCGACGAACATCGGACCGGCAATCTCGTAGACCAGCACGCCGGGCGGAAGCTCGGCAAGGCCGTTCGCTTCGAGCTCGCGGCCGAGCGACCTGGCATCCACCGGCTGGGTCTCGACCATCTCCGACATGCGGCGCAGGAAGTGCAGGATGGCGAGGATCACGCCGACGTTCACCGCCACCACCAGGTCGGCGAACACCGTCAACAGGAAGGTGATGACCAGGATGGCGCGGTCGGCGCTCGGCGCCCTCTTCAGCATCTGCAGGAAATGCCCGGCCTCGCTCATGTTCCACGCCACCACGAACAGGATCGCCGCCAGCGCGGCGAGCGGGATGCTCGAGGCCAGCGGCGCGAGGAACAGCAGGACGGCGACCAGGGTCAGCGCGTGCACGATGCCGGCCAGCGGCCCGGTGCCGCCGTTGCGGATGTTGGTGGCCGTGCGCGCGATGGCGCCGGTGGCGGCAAAGCCGCCGAACAGCGGCGCGGCGATGTTGGCGATGCCCTGGCCGACCAGTTCCTGGTTGGAATCGTGGCGCGTGCCGGTCATGCCGTCGGCCACCACCGCCGAGAGCAGCGACTCGATGGCGCCCAGCATCGCGATGGTGAAGGCCGGGCCGATCAGCATGATCACCTGCGATACCGTCAGGCCCGGCAGGCTGAGCGCGGGCAGTTCCTGCGGTATGCCGCCGAAGGCGCTGCCGATGGTGGCCACGCCAGGCAGTTGCAGCACGGCCTGCAGCGCGGTGGCGGCCACCATGGCGACCAGCGGACCGGGCACGCGCGCGAGGCCCTTGATGCGGGGCGAATAGATCACCAGCGCGAGGCTCAGCAGCCCCAGCCCCGGGTGGCGGAATGGACCTGCGGCAGCGCCTGCAGAAGTTGCCAGAGCTTGTCGTGAAAGTGATCGCCCCGGATCGCCGGCAGGCCGAGGAAATCGCGCCACTGGCCGACGAAGATGATGACGCCGATGCCGGCCGTGAAGCCGATGATCACCGGCGCGGGAATGAACTTGATGACCCCGCCCATACGGGCCAGCCCCATCAGCAGCAGCATGATGCCGGCCATCAGCGTCGCCACCTGCAATCCGGCGATGCCGTACTTGGCGGTGATGCCTGACAGGATGACGATGAACGCGCCGGTC
>VGIE01000213.1 GCA_016867955.1 Betaproteobacteria bacterium | reverse complement strand
AAGGCGCTCAGCACCGGAGAAGTGCAGCTGGGCTTCATCGCCGCGGCGGCCGCGCGCACCCTGGGCGAGAAATACCGCGTGCTCGCCACCACCGGCGAGCAGCGTGCCACCACCATGCCCGAAGTGCCGACCTTCGCGGAGCTGGGTTACCCGCAGCTGCGCGGCCTGAGCCATTCCATCAACGCGCCGGCCGGCATCCCGAAGGTCGCGTTCGACCGACTCCATACCGCCGCATCGAAGGCACTCAGGGAGCCCGACGTGCGCGCGCGTCTCGCCAACCTGCAGCTCGACATAGTCGAACTATCGCCGGAGGCGGCGGCAAGGCGCTTCGTGGAGGAGGCACGTTATCTAGCCGACGTGGCGCGAAAGGCGGGAATCCAGCCGCAGTAGCCGCAGTGCGCAATCCCGGCCGCTGCCGGGACTAGCGTTCTCGCGCCCGATCCGGACAACAAGCCCCCCGGACGACCCACAAACCGCAACGCGACCCGAGAGGCCCACATGTTCTTCCCCGACGAATCCAACGACCGCCTGCTGGCCAATCTCGCCGCCGGCAAGCCCTCGCTCGCCGCCTTCGTGTTCAGCCATCCCAACATGGTGGAGGTGGCTGGCCTCGCGGGCATCGACTGCTTCATTGCCGACATGATGTTCACCGCCCACGACTGGGACAACATCGCGCACCTGATCCGCGCCGGGCGCGGCAGCGGCATCTCACCCATGGTTCGCGTTCAGGCCTTTCCTTGGGCCGGGGGCGGGGACCGGCGCACGGTGTCGGACGCGGCGCGGGCCTTCTCGCTCGGCGCAACATCGGTGACGGTATCGGTGGGATCAAAGGGGGAAGTGCGGGAACTCATGGGCCTGCGCGAGGACTGGCACCGACTCATCCACCTGCGCCGGTTCTGGAGCGCCGAGGATTTCCCGGACTATGCCGCGAAGATACGCAAGTCCACGCTGGTAGTCCCGACCATCGAGAGCGAGGGCGCGCTGCGCGACCTGGACGAGATCCTCGCCATCGACGGCGTGCGACTTGCGTGGCTAGCCGCGGGCGACCTGACCAAGATCCTCGGCGTACCGTTCAAGTACGAGCACCCCAAGGTGCTGAAGGTCGTCGAGCACGCGGTGGAAACGGGCGCCAAGCACGGTGCGTCCATCATGTACAACATGGGTCTCGACCAGCCGGACTTCGATTCCATGGGCGCACTGGCGAGACGCATGTTTGACATGGGCGTCAAGGTGGTGGGGCTGGGCGCCATGGAGTGGCACGTGCAGGTGGCGCTGCAACAGATGCGAAGGAAGGCGTTCTGCTGATCTTCACCCGTTACGCCGTTCCGCGCCGGTCCACGACATGACCCGGCATGCGCAGGCCGGCGTCGATCAGCGTCGGCCGCGCAAGCGGTGCGTCGACGTTCTGAAAAGCACGGATGAAGTTCCAGCTGCCGGCATCGATGGCTTCTGCGATGCGCACCTGGCTGAGAAAGACGTTGTGACCACCGATGCGGCAATGGCGATCGGCGAAGAAGCCACTGCCGAAGTAATTGTCGTCGCCCGTCCCGGTGCCGATGCGGCGCATTGTGGTTCCGTTGGCCAGGATCATCTTCAGCCCGAGCGAGTGCGCGTGCTCGAGCTGCTCCACCGCATCGGCCGGGGAGTTGAGCGAAATGCTGGCAGCCGGAATGATGCGGTCGGCATACGGCCGGAACATGTCCGCAGCCATCGTGTTGTAGGCGCGAATGACCGCCTGCTCCAGATCCCGGTCATCCATCGTCCTGAGGATGATGAGTCCCAGCGTGGGATACACCAGCGCCACATCCACGCCCCATTGGTCCAGGCGGTCATAGAACAGACCGGGCACCATGGCTGCCGTGCGATCCGTGGTGCTGGTCGGCAGCGTCCACCAGCTCTGCCGGTGAATGCGCTCGCGCGCACGCTGCTCCGGGCTGGCGGCATACCAGTGGGTGGTCCGCTTGTGCTGGCTGCGATAGGCATCCACTGCCGCGGGTCCCGCCACCTCTGCCAAGTAGTCGTAGAAGATCGGAAACAGGTCGAGCCAGTGGCCGTCGGCGTCGATGACCGGGTGCTTCAGCTGCTGGCGTACCTGGGACGACTTGGTCGCGGTCATGCGGATTCCTCCTCTCGGGATGCCAGCGCCGATCACCCGCTTCCGTCGCGCACCACTGACTCACGCCAGCGCCGGATCGCGGCTAAATTAGCGCAGCACGCGATAAGGGTCCAAGACGAATTACTTATGAATCCGGTAGGAAAATCCTATCATTTAACCGCAATTTTTGTCGGTAAGTGCCAATCAGCTGTCGAGGTCCTGCAGGGTGTCGATGTCGCGCAGCGTCCCCGGATCATTGACCGGAATCAGCTGCATGGAACCGGCGTGTCGCTGCAGGATGCGGCGCGCGCCCTCGTCGCCCCGCAGCGCCAGCAACTCCTCTCGAACCCACTCGGTCAACCCGACCGGGTGACCGCGGCTGCCGTTGTGAACGGGCGCCGCAATGACCGCGCCGTCGGCGATCCAGTGTGCCACCGCCGAGATGGTGTCCGGACGCAGGAAGGGCATGTCGGCCAGCGCCACCACCCAGCCGTAGGCGTCGCGCGCAGCCTCCACTGCGCAGGCCAGGCTCGTCCCCATGCCTTCATCGGCGTTGGGACAAACCACGACCTCGCAGCCGGCCTCGCGCAGCGCCGACTCCAGTTCCGGAACGCCCGGCCGCACGACGGCAATCGGATTGGGCAGCGCCGCAGCCAGGTTGCGCGCGCTGGCCACGGCCATCGGCGCGCCCGCACTGGCGGCGCCCGCCGGCATCGGATGCAGCAGCTTGTTGGCGCCGAAGCGCGAGGAGGAGCCCGCGGCGAGCAGGATGCCGCGGATCTTCGCTGTGGGTTTCAATGCGTGAACTGGATGCTGCAGCAGGTTGCGAAGGACGCGTGCCTGGTGCGGTGCCGGGGCGAAAGCGGCACGGCCAGTGCAGGCCCCGCGCGCTCAGGCCTGGGGAACGACGCAGCCTGCCGTGACACTCGCCCTGGGCGGCTCGATCGTCTCGGGAATCTGTACGCCATGGCGCACCGCCGTCATCTCCGCCAGGATCGACACTGCAATCTCCGGCGGCGTTCTTGAGCCGATCTTGAGTCCCACCGGTCCGCGCAGGCGTGCGATTTCGGCCGACGCCAGGTCGAACTCGGCCAGCCGCCGGCGGCGGTTGTCATTGTTTTTCTTCGAGCCCAGCGCACCGACATAGAAGCAGGGCGACTTGAGGGCCTCGAGCAGCGCCGCGTCGTCGAGTTTGGGGTCGTGGGTCACTGCGACCACGGCGCTGTGCGCGTCGAGATTCATCCCCACCACCACGTCATCCGGGTAGCCGCGGTTGATCGGCACGCCTGTGAGCGTCCATTCGGCGGCATACTCCTCGCGCGGATCGCATACCGTCACGTGGTAGTCGAGCGCCTGTGCCATCTGCGCGAGGTAGCGCGACAGCTGGCCGGCGCCGATGATCAGCAGGCGCCAGCTCGGGCCGTGCACGGTCTTGAGCAGCTTGCCGTCGAACTCCAGCAGGTCGGACCACTTGCCCGGCTCCAGGCGCACCGCGCCGGTTTCCATGTCGAGGAAGCGCGCGACCAGTTCATGGCGCTCGATGATCTTCAGCAGTTCTTCCAGCCTGGAGTGCGACATCACCGGCTCCAGCGCCAGCTGCAGCGTGCCGCCGCAGGGCAGCCCGAATCGCGTTGCCTGCTCCTGCGTGACCCCGTAGGTCACGGTGGAGGGCTTGCTCGCGCCCAGGCTGTTGGCCTTCACCTTGTCGATGAGGTCGTCCTCGACGCAACCGCCCGATACCGAGCCGATGACCTGGCCGTCTTCGCGGATCACCATCATGGCGCCGACTGGCCGCGGCGCCGAGCCCCAGGTATGCGTGACCGTGCCGAGCGTGGCACGATGCCCCTCGGAGGCCCACTTCACGGCAGTGCGGATGACTTCCAGATCGACGCTGTCCATGCGATTTCCCCGCCAAGGATTCAATGCGAAAAGCCTAGTCGTATCACACCCAAAGGTCAAGCAAGAACAAGGATTTCCTGCATCTGCGTGGCGTTTCCCCGCATTTGCCAGTGGTGCGCAGATGAACTAGGATTTGGGCGTCCCGAACGTTATTCCCGCCGCACAGACACTCTTTTCACTTTGGGTCTGCTGGCTGTCAATTCAATGGTCTCTCCGGAGGAGGTACACATGTCCGTCAAAATATCCATGCAGGTCAACGGCAAGGCTGTCAGCGCGGAAGTGCCGGAGCGCACGCTGCTGGTCAGCTTCATCCGGGAAACCCTGGGCCTGACCGGCACGCACGTCGGCTGCGACACCGGCCAGTGTGGCGCCTGCACCATCCACATAAACGGTCGCGCGGTGAAAAGCTGCAACATCCTCGCCATGCAGGCCGAAGGCGCCAGCCTCACCACCATCGAAGGCATCGCCAGGGCCGACGGCACGCTGCACCCGATGCAGGAAGCGTTCCGCGACAACCACGGCCTGCAGTGCGGCTTCTGCACCCCGGGCATGGTGATGAGCGCCATCGACCTGCTGAAGAACACGCCCAACCCGAGCGAAGCGCAGATCCGCGAACAGCTCGACGGCAACATCTGCCGCTGCACGGGTTACCACAATATCGTCAAGGCGATTGCGGCCGCCGCGCCGAAGATGGCGGCCGGGGCCTGAATGAAGCCGCGAGGCCTGCCGCGCACATTCGGTCGGCGCCTGATCTGCGGGCAATGCACCTCTTGAGGAGGAGGATGCCATGAGCGCAACACACTATGTCGGCACTTCGGTGAAGCGGCGCGAAGATTATCGTTTCCTGACCGGGTCCGGCAACTACACCGACGACATCTCGCTGGCGCACCAGACGCATGCCGTGTTCGTGCGCTCGCCGCACGCGCACGCGCGGATCAAGGCCATCCGCAGCGAAGCGGCAAAGAAGTCCCCGGGAGTGCTGGCGGTGTACACCGGCGAGGACATCGCCGCCGCC
>VGIE01000212.1 GCA_016867955.1 Betaproteobacteria bacterium | reverse complement strand
TCTCGATGGCAGACCGCCCGGGTCCCTTCGGCACGGGCACTAGGCCGGAGGCGATGAGCGCCGGCCAGAAGCGGTTGCCCGGGCGGGCGAAGGCAAAGCCCTTGTCCACCGGGTAAGGGGACGGGTCGATGCCGATCGACGCGAGGAGAGGTTGGCGCGCAGCTAGTCAGGCAGGGTCTTTTCCCGGGCCATCACGATGCTCCTGCTGCCTGCATGTCTTCCAGCCGCGCCCGCAGGTACGCATGCACCCGCGCGGCGAGGTCGTCCGCCAGGCAGTCGAAGGCCTGTACATCCGGCGTGGCGCGCAGCCAGGTGAGCTGCCGCTTGGCGAGCTGGCGCGTGGCGAAAATACCGCGGTCGTGCAGTTCGCCGGCGCTGAGCACGCCCTCGAGATGCGCCCAGGCCTGGCGGTAGCCGACGGTGCGCATCGATGGCAGCTGTTCGGTGAGTGCGAACTGCCGGCGCAGCGCGCGCAGCTCCTCGACCAGGCCGTGGCGAAGCATGGCTTCGAAGCGTTCCTCGATGCGCCGGTGCAGCACGGCCCGCTCGCGCGGAATCAGCGCAATCCGAATCGGCCAGTAGGGCGGTTCCGGCGCAAACTGGCGCTGCTCCTGCAACCGCGAGAGCGCCTGCCCGGTGAGCTGGTGCACTTCGAGCGCGCGCTGGATGCGCTGGGCGTCCGCCGGCTGCAGGCGCACCGCCGTGGCCGGATCGACCCTTGCGAGTTCGGCATGCAGCGCTGGCCAGCCCTGGCGCGCGGCGCGGGCGTCGATGGCCGCGCGCACGCCGGCATCGGCCTGCGGCAGGATCGAGAGCCCTTCGCGCAGCGACTTGAAATACAGCATGGTTCCGCCCACCAGCAGGGGCAGGCGCCCGCGACCGGCGATCTCGGCGATCAGGAGCAGCGCGTCCTCGCGGAAGCGCGCCGTCGAGTAGGCATCCGTCGGGTCGATGATGTCGATGAGGTGGTGCGGCACCGCGGCCCGCTCGGCGGCGGAGGGCTTGGCCGTGCCGACGTCCATGCCGCGATAGGCCTGCGCCGAGTCGACGCTGATGATCTCCACCGGCATGCGGGCGGCGATTTGCATGGCTAGCGTGGACTTGCCGCTCGCCGTGGGGCCCATCAAGAAGACTGCGGCAGGCTTTGCGTGCGTGCTCAAGGCGGGCGGTGGGCGGGCCGCTAGCGCCCGCGCATGAACAGCCGATTGAGGTCGGCGATGCTCATCTGGTACCAGGTCGGCCGGCCGTGGTTGCACTGGCCGGAGCGCTCGGTCTCCTCCATCTCGCGCAGCAGCGCGTTCATCTCGGGCACGCTGAGGTTGCGCTGCGCGCGCACCGCGCCATGGCAGGCCATGGTGGAGAGCAGGTCGTTCTGGCGCTCGGTGACGATGCGGCTGGCACCCAGCTCGCGGATGTTGCGCAGGATGCCGCGCGCGAGCTCGGGCAGGTCGCCGCCGGCCAGCATCGCCGGCACGGCGCGCACTGCCAGCGTCGCGGGCGACAGCGGCGCGATGTCGAAGCCGAGCTGGTGCAGCGTGCCGGCATGCTCCTCGGCGGTGACGACTTCCAGGCGATCGGCAGTGAACACCGATGGAACCAGCAGTTTCTGCGTCTGCATGCTGCTGGCGTCCATCGCGAGCTTCAGTTTTTCGTAGAGGATGCGCTCGTGGGCGGCGTGCATGTCGACGAGGACCAGGCCCTGCTGGTTCTGCGCCAGGATGTAGAGGCCGTGCAACTGGGCGAGCGCGTAGCCCAGCATGGGCGCGCCCTCGCTGCCTTCGCGCGAGGCCGCGGCGGGGGCTGCGCCGGACGGGACAATCCATCGCGTTTCGGACGGGAAGCCGGTGCCGGCGGCCGCTTGCGCCGATGCTGCCATCGTCGCACTGCCGGACACCGCCGCAGGCGCGAAGGGCCGGGAGAAGAACGCGGCGTACTCGGCGCGCGGCTGCGCAACGCCCAGCGAGCCCTGGATCCGCGGCGGTCGGGCCGAGGCAAGTTCTGCCGCCGATCCGGCGCTTGTTCCGGGGCCATGGCCCTGTGCGAATGCATCGGAGGGCGGCGTTGTCGCCCGCGCGCCGGCGAGCGCCTTGGACACCGTATGATAGACGAACTGATGCACGGCGCGCGAGTCGCGGAAGCGCACCTCGGTCTTGGAGGGGTGGACGTTCACGTCGACGGCGCGTGGGTCGATGCCCAGCTGGATCACGTAGGCGGGCTGGCGGTCGCCATGCAGGACGTCGCGATAGGCTTCGCGTACGGCGTGCATCAGCAGCTTGTCGCGCACGAAGCGGCCGTTGACGAAGGCGAACTGCAGGTCGCGCGAGGCGCGCGAATAGGCCGGCGAGCCGGCATAGCCGTGGATTCGCAGCATGACCGGCGCCATTCCTCCTGCGGTGTTGCTCCCTTCGCCGCTGCTCCCTTCGCTGTTTCTCCCGTCGCCGCCACCTTGACCGATGGCCTCCCCAAAGGCACGCATGCCACTGGCAAATTCGCTGCCCAGCACGGATTCCACGCGCTGCGCCTCGTCGCTGCGCGGCAGGTGCAGGGTGACGCGGCCGTTGTGCCGCAGGCTGAAGGCCACATCGGGCCGCGACAGCGCGGCGCGTCTCACCACCGCCTCGCAGTGCGCGAACTCGGTGGCGTCCGATTTCAGGAACTTGCGACGCGCCGGTGTGTTGAAGTAGAGGTCGACCACCTCGACGGTGGTCCCGGTGGCGTGGGCGGCGGGTTCGGGCGTGTCCCGTACGGCGTCGCCCCCGACCGCAATGCGCCAGCCGCGCTGCGCGGCGCTGTGGCGCGACAGCAGCGAAACGCGCGCCACCGACGCAATGCTGGCCAGCGCCTCGCCGCGGAAGCCGAGCGAGTGCACCGATTCGAGGTCCTCCAGCGAGGCGATCTTGCTTGTCGCGTGGCGCGCCAGCGCCAGCGGTAGGTCCTCCACTTCGATGCCGCCGCCATCGTCGGTGACGCGGATCCGCTTCCTGCCGCCGTGCTCCAGCGCCACGTCGATGGCCTGCGCGCCGGCATCCAGAGCGTTCTCCAGCAGTTCCTTCACGACCGAGGCGGGCCGCTCCACCACCTCGCCAGCGGAGATCTGGTTGATCAGGGTGTCGGAAAGGGGCTGGATTCGTGGCATCGAGTGCCTTGCAGGTGCGGGCGGGAGGAGCGCGCCGGTGCGGATTATCCCCGGCTAATCTAGAGATTATAGAGGGTCGTCGTTGGTGAGGACTACCGCCGTCGGTCGCAGGTTAGAATCCGCTCATGGAAATCCTGCTGCACCTCTGGGACTTCATCGTCCACCTCGACCGCCATCTGGCCGCCCTCCTGCAGGAGTACGGCGTCTGGATCTACGCGCTGCTCTTCGTCATCATTTTCTGCGAGACGGGACTGGTGGTGACGCCCTTCCTGCCCGGCGATTCACTGCTGTTCGTCGCAGGCACGCTGTGGGCGGTGAGCGACATGAACGTACACATGCTGGTGCTGTTGCTGGTGATCGCCGGCATTATCGGCGATGCGGTGAATTACTCGGTGGGGCAGTACCTCGGGCCGCGCGTCTTTCAGTGGGAGGATTCGCGCTTCTTCAACCGGCGTGCCCTGCTGCGCACGCACGAGTTCTACGAACGCTACGGCGGCAAGACCATCGTGATTGCGCGCTTCGTGCCCTTCATCCGCACCTTCGCGCCCTTCGTGGCGGGCATCGGCACCATGACCTATTCGAAGTTTGCCTTCTATAACGTGTCGGGCGCGCTGTTGTGGGTGGTGTCGCTGACCTATGCGGGCTATTTCTTCGGCAACATCCCGGTGATCTGCAATAACCTGACGTTCGTGATTTTCGGCATCATCGGCCTGTCGCTGCTGCCGATCGTGGTCGAGTTGTACAAGGCGCGGATGCGGCGCGCCTGAACCGTACGCCCCTTCCGGCGGCCGGGCGCGGCTAGGGCGCGATCGACGCCACGGTGGCGCGGGACAGCGGCGGGTTGCGCGAGAAGTAGCGCTTGATGCCCTTCAGCAGGGCATTGGCCATGCGCTCCTGGTAGGCCTCGTTGGCGAGTTTCTTTTCTTCGTCCGGATTGCTGATGAAGGCGGTCTCGACGAGGATGGACGGGATGTCCGGCGCCTTGAGCACGGCAAACCCCGCCTGTTCGACATGCGGCTTGTGCAGCCTGTTGATCCCGCCCAGTTCGCCAAGCACCGAGCGCCCGAGCTTGAGGCTGTCCTGGATGGTTGCCGTCTGCGACAGGTCGAGCAGCGTCTGTGCCAGGTAACGGTCCTTCACGTCGAGGTTGACCCCGCCGATCAGGTCGGCATCGTTTTCTCGCTTGGCAAGCCACTTGGCTGCCGTGCTGGTGGCGCCGCGCTCGGAAAGCGCGAACACGGAGGAGCCGTGGGCGTGCGGCATGATGAAGGCGTCGGCGTGGATGGACACGAAGAGATCGGCACGCACGCGGCGGGCCTTCTCCACGCGAGCACCGAGCGAAAGGTAGTAGTCGCCATCACGCGTCAGGACGGCGCGCATGTTCGGCTCGGCGTCGATCGCCGACTTCAGGCGCTGCGCAATGGCGAGCGTGACGTGCTTTTCAATGGTTCCGCGACGGCCGCGCGCGCCGGGGTCCTCGCCGCCGTGGCCCGCATCGATGACGATGGTGACCAGCCGGTCCACGATCGGTGTTGCGATGGGCTTGCCCTTGCCTGTACTCCTCGCCGCCTGGAGCGGCGCCGCCGGTGCAACGACGGGCGAGGCTGCGGACGCGGTTGTCGCCGTGGCCGCGGCGGTGGCGGGCGGAATGGTCGTCGCGGTGCCGGCCGATGGCTCAGGCATCGGGTCGCCGCGCTCGGCGAGCGGCCCGATCGTTGTGCCTGCCGCAGGCGGGTTTGCGAGCGTGCGAGTCATCGTTCCGGCCGGTTTGGCGGACGCCATCGTCGCAGGCGTTGCTGCTGCGGCGGGTGTCGTGACGGAGGCTGGCGTGGCAGGCGTGGTGGGGCTGGCCGGTGCAGCGGGCGCCGCGGATG
>VGIE01000211.1 GCA_016867955.1 Betaproteobacteria bacterium | reverse complement strand
GACCCGCTGATGCAGGCCTTCGGCGGCATCATGAGCGTGACCGGCGAACAGGGCCGGCCGCCGGTGCGCGTCGGCGTGCCCATCATCGATTTCGGCGCCGGCCTGTGGAGCGCGGTGGGCATTCTCGCGGCGCTCAACCGGCGGCATGCCACGGGCAAGGGCGGCGTGGTCGACGTGTCGCTGTACGAGACGGCGATGGCCTGGATGAGCTTCCTCTCGGCGGCCAACATGGCCACGGGCGAGATGCCCGAGCGCCTCGGCTCGGGCACCGTGATCACCGCGCCCTATCGCGCCTTCGAGTGTGCCGACGGCTACCTGGTGGTAGCGGCGGCCAACGACCGCCTGTACGCCAAGCTGGCCCAGGCGCTCGGGCATCCGGAGTGGAGCAGCGACCCGCGCTTGAAGGGGAACATCGAGCGCGTGCAGAACCGCGACCACTGCGACCGGCTCATCGGTGACATCCTGAGCACCGCGCCGCGCGCCGCCTGGCGGGAAAAGCTCGACGCCGCCGGCGTGCCCAACGCACCGTTGCAGGACATCGCCGAGGTGCACGCGCATCCACAGACCGCCGCACTGGGCATGCTGCTGTCGACTTCCAATCCGGCGCTGAAGCTGATGGGCCTGCCGCTGTCCTTCGGGGGCGCGCGCCCGCAGGTGCGGCGCGAGCCGCCGGCGCTGGGCGCGCATACCGCGGAGGTGCTGGGCTAGCAGTACCGGCAACGGCGCCATGCGCCCGCATGCCGGCGGCATCCGGAGCCGACCCTGCGACGCGGGCAGTTCGGCTGGCTAGTGTAGGATGCAGGCACCCCCACCCCATGGAGCGGAGCATGACCGACGCGACCTCCCATTCGGATCCCTTCAAGGTTTTCTGGCAGCCTGGTTGAACGTCCTGCCTGCGGACCAAGGAGTTCCTTGGCAAACACGGCGTCCCCTTCATCTCCATCGACGTTCTGGCGGACAAGGCGGGCCTGCAGGAACTGCGCGACCTCGGGGCGCGCAGCGTGCCTGTGGTGTCGCGCGGCCGCGACTGGGTTGATGGGCAGGCGCTGCAGGCGCTGGCCGACTTCGTCGGCGTGCGCTGGACCCACCGCATGCTGCCGCCTGCGGAGCTGGCGGCGCGCGTGAACACCGTGCTGTCGGCCGCGGCACGCTTTTCCGCGCAATTGCCGCCCTACCGGCTCGCGGCCATGCTGCCCAACGGATTCCGCTCGTATGCCTCGCTCGCCACCCACATCGGCCAGATTGTCGAGGCCTTCCTCGACCAGGTCGAGCATGGCGTGAGGCTCGAGGAGGCTGCCTACGTGAAGCCGGTACCGGAGAACATCACCACCCCGGGCGCGCTCGCGGCCTTCCAGGATGCCGTGCGTGGCCGCTTCAACGACTGGTGGCGCGCCGCGGGATCTGCGGCCGACTATGCCGTGCCCGCCGCCGTCTATTACGGAGAGCAGACGCTGCACGAGTTCTTCGAGCGCAGCGCCTGGCATGCCGCGCAGCACACGCGCCAGCTGCAGTTGCTGATCGAGACGCTGGGCGTCGCGCCGAATCGCCCGCTGGCAAAGGCCGATCTCGCCGGCCTGCCGCTGCCCGAGAATGTCTGGGACGACAAGTTGGTTTTCACCGCCTGATCGGCGTTACTGGAAACCGGGTGCGCAACGCCTGAGCGGATGGAGGGCGCCTGGCGGCAGTCCCGTGTGGCGCGCTTGAGGCATACTTGAAGGCGGCAACCCTCCGCATCCAAAGGCATCCGCGTGCCCAAGTTCTGCGCCAACCTGACGCTGCTGTTCAACGAGTTCGAGTTTCTTGACCGTTTCGACGCGGCCGCGCGCGCCGGCTTTCGAGGCGTGGAGATCCAGTTTCCCTATGCCTGGGATGCCGCCGTCGTGGCCGAGCGCGCAAGAGCCGCAGGCGTCGAGATCGTGCTGTTCAACCTTCCGGCAGGCGACTGGGCCGGCGGCGAACGCGGCATCGCCTGCCTGCCCTCGCGCATGTCGGAGTTCCGCGACGGCGTGGCCCGCGGCATCGACTACGCGCGCGCCACCGGCTGCCGGCGGCTCAACGTTGTCTCGGGCATCGTGCCGCCGAAGCTGCAGGAGCGCACGCTGCGCGAGACCTTCGTGTCCAACCTGCGCTTTGCCTCCGAAGAGCTGGCGCGTGCCGGCCTATCGCTGGTAATCGAGCCGATCAACACGCGCACCATCCCCGGCATTTACCTGCGTTACAGCGGCCAGGCACTGGCACTCATCGACGAGGCCGGCGCGAAGGCCGCGCTCCAGTACGACATCTTTCACATGCAGATCATGGAAGGCGACCTGGCGAAAACCATCGAAGCGAACATCGGCCGAATCGGCCACATGCAGGTGGCCGACGTGCCGGACCGGCACGAGCCGGGCACCGGCGAGATCAGCTATGCGTACTTGTTCGACCTCGTCGATCGCCTCGGCTACGAGGGCTGGATCGGCGCCGAGTACCATCCCGCGCACGGCACCCTGACCGGCCTGGGCTGGGTGCAACCGTACCTGGATTCGCAGGCAATCCGTGCGGCGCATGCGCGGCCGCCCGCGGACGGCGCGCGCTGATGGGCGATTCCGGCATCGACGTGCAGCGCCAAGCGCGGATCCTGGCGCGCCTCGCCGGCGTGCTGCCGCCGGAGTCGCTGCTGCACGAGTGCGAGGACACGCGGCCCTACGAATGCGACGGCCTGTCGGCCTATCGCCAGCGCCCGATGCTGGTGGCGTTGCCGGCCAATGAGGACGAGGTGCGCGCGGTGCTCGCGGCCTGCCACGAGCTGCGCGTGCCTGTGGTGCCGCGCGGCGCGGGCACGGGCCTGTCCGGTGGTGCGCTGCCGATGGGCGACGGCGTGCTGCTATCGCTGGCGCGCATGAAGCGGATCCTGTCGCTCGATCCGGCGGCACGGATCGCGCGCGTGCAGCCCGGAGTGCGCAACCTCGCCATATCCGAGGCCGCGGCGCCCTACGGCCTCTACTACGCGCCCGATCCCTCCTCGCAGATCGCCTGCACCATCGGCGGCAACGTGGCCGAGAATTCGGGCGGCGTGCACTGCCTGAAATACGGTCTCACGGTGCACAACGTCGCGCGCGTGCGCGGCCTCACCATCGAGGGCGAGATGCTCGAGTACGGTTCCGAGGCGCTGGATGCCGCCGGCTACGACCTGCTCGCGCTGCTGATCGGCAGCGAGGGCATGCTGGCGGTGGTGACCGAGGTGAGCGTGCGCCTCATCCCGAAGCCCGAGACGGCGCGCTGCCTGATGGCCTCTTTCGACGATGTCGAGCGCGCCGGCGGCGCGGTGGCCGGCATCATCGCTGCCGGCATCATCCCGGCGGGCCTCGAGATGATGGACCGGGCGGCCACGCGCGCCGTCGAGGCTTTCGCGAATGCCGGCTACGACCTCGATGCCGCGGCCCTGCTGCTGTGCGAGTCGGACGGCACGCCCGAGGAGGTCGAGGAGGAGATCGCGCGCATGAGCGCGGTGCTGCGCGACCGCGGCGCCACCGCCATCCGCGTCTCGGGCTCGGAGGCCGAGCGGCTGCGTTTCTGGGCCGGCCGCAAGGCCGCGTTCCCCGCGGTGGGCCGCATCTCGCCCGATTACTACTGCATGGACGGCACCATTCCGAGGAAGCGCCTGGGCGAGATGCTGCGCTTCATCGCGGCGATGGAGCAGAAGTACGGCCTGCGCTGCCCCAACGTTTTCCATGCCGGCGACGGCAACCTGCACCCGCTCATCCTCTTCGATGCCAACGACCCTGACCAGATGCATCGCACCGAGCAGTTCGCCGCCGAGGTGCTGGAGGAATGCATTGCGCTCGGCGGCACCATCACCGGCGAGCACGGCGTCGGCATCGAGAAGATCAACCAGATGTGCGTGCAGTTCAGTGCGCCGGAACTGGCGCTGATGCGCGGCGTGAAGGCAGCCTTCGATCCGGGCGGCCTGCTCAATCCCTCAAAGAACATCCCGACCCTGCATCGCTGCGCCGAGCATGGCGGCATGCATGTGCGCCGCGGCCGCCTGCCGCATCCCGAACTGCCGCGGTTCTAGGAATGCAACAGGCACTTGTCGAGGCCGTGCGCGCCGCAGCGGCGGCCGGTCGCCCGCTCAACATCCGCGGCGGCGGCAGCAAGGACTTCTACGGCCGGCCGGCGGCGGGCGAGCCGCTTGACGTGCGCGGCCACGGCGGCATCGTCGCCTACGAGCCCACGGAGCTGGTGGTCACCGCGCGCTGCGGCACGCCGCTCGCGGAACTCGAAGCCGCCCTGGCGGCCAGCGGGCAGATGCTGGCGTTTGAGCCGCCGCATTTTGGCGGCCAAACCGAACGGCAGCCGCCGCATTTTGGCGGCCAGTCCGAACGGCAGCCGCCGCGCTTCTCCGCAACCGCCACTGTCGGGGGCATGCTGGCCGCCGGCCTGTCCGGACCCCGGCGGCAGAGCGCCGGCGCGCTGCGCGACTTCGTCCTCGGGGTGACGCTGCTCGACGGCCGCGGCGAGGTGCTGCGCTTCGGCGGGCAGGTGATGAAGAACGTCGCCGGTTACGACGTGTCGCGGGTGGTGGCCGGCGCCATGGGCACGCTGGGCATCATCCTCGAGGCGTCGCTGAAGACTCTGCCCAGGCCCGCGGCCGAGGAGACCCTGCAGTTCGAGATGCCCGAGGCGGTGGCCATCGACACGCTCAACCGCTGGGCCGGGCAGCCACTGCCGCTGTCGGCGAGCGCATGGTCGGAAGGCGAGCTGCACGTGCGCCTGTCGGGCGCGTTGCTGGCCGTGGCTGCGGCGCGCGAAAGGCTGGGCGGCGAGCGCGTTGACGCCTCGGCGGCCGGCGCCTTGTGGGCCGGGCTGCGGGAGCAGACCGCGGCGTTCTTCGGCCATGCTGAGGCCGCGCGCCTGCCGTTGTGGCGCCTGTCGCTGCCGTCGACCACGCCGGCTGCCGCGCTCGATCGCATCAATGGTGCCCGCCTCATTGAATGGGGCGGCGCGCTGCGCTGGGTGGCGAGCGGCACCGATGCCGCGACGGTGCGCGAG
>VGIE01000210.1 GCA_016867955.1 Betaproteobacteria bacterium | reverse complement strand
ATGCGTCCCTGTACGTTGCTGCCGCGATTGGAGAGCGTGCCCGAAAGCGCCGCGGCGCGCTCGCTCGAATCCGCTTCGCTGCCCTTACGCACGGAGATGCGCAGTTACCGCGGCGCGCTGTCGAGCGTGGCCAGCACTCGGCGCAGGTCGGCAATGCTGCCGGCGCTCGAACGGATGACGAGCTGGTTCTGCATGCCGGTGATCGCGCCACCCGGCTCCACCAGCGGCTGCAGGATGGGGGTGATCTGCTCGGCACTGCGGTAGCGCAGCGTGATCACCTCGATGTCGGCACGCGCCGGCAGCGCGAAGGGCGCCAGCGCGAGCAGCAGCACAAGGGCGGCGAGGCAGCGTGCGAATGCAGCCGGAAGAGGGTTCATGGTGGGCATGGTATCCAAGTAACGGCCTGCACCGCCACGCGCTGACGCCGTCGAGGCACATTTCACGGAGCGGATGGCGGCGCAGGCACACGCAGTCCTTTACTTTACGCTCAGATTTTACTAAATTACTTGAATGCGAAGTTTCAAGATACTGTTTTTTATTGCTTTATTGACTGCCGCTCTGGGCGGTTGCGCGAGTCGCGCCCCAGCCCCGGTGGAAGACGCGCGCGTGCCGGTTGCCGCTGCCCTCCCCTCGGCGACCAGTCCGGCCGCGCTCGGCGGCACGCCAGTCCCGCAGGATGAATCACCACGCGCATTCGTATCGCCGACGACTTCGCCGGCATCGGCGCCAAACGGCAGCGCGCGTTCGCCCGAAATGCTGTTCGCCGCGCTCGCCGCCGCGGGCTTCGATTACCGGCGCGGCGGCAAGTCGATGGCCTCGGGCTTCGATTGCAGCGGGCTCGTCGCACACGTGTTCAACGAGGCCTATGGCGTCAAGCTGCCGCACAACTCGGCGGCGCAAAGCGAGCGCGGCAAGCGCATCGAGCGCCATGAACTCGAGCCCGGCGACCTGGTGTTCTTCAACACGCTGAAGCGCCCTTTCTCGCACGTGGGCATCTACCTCGGCGACGGCCACTTCATACACGCTCCCAAGCCGGGTGCCGTGGTGCGCACCGAGAGCATGCGCGTGGCCTATTGGAACACGCGCTTCGACGGCGCGCGGCGCATCGTCGAGTAGCGCCGGCCGAGCGCCTCGACTCCGCTATCCGGCCGCCGTCGCGACGTGCGCCGGCACCCGGCTAGGAATAGGTCAGCCCCCCCGTCGGACTGACCGTGGCGCCGGTGATGTAGGCCGCCCGGTCGGACACCAGGAACGCGGCCAGTTCGGCGATGTCGGCCGGCCTGGCGAGCCCCAGAGGTGCCCTGTCGCGGATCTTCGAATACATCCCGTCGCGGTTGGAGTTGCCGCTCATGAACAGGTCCCACGCCGGCGTGTCCGCCACCAGCGTGACGGCAACGGTGTTGACGCGGATCTTCGAGGCGGCGAGTTCCTTCGCCAGCACCTTGGCCATGACGATGAGTCCTCCCGACGCCAGCGACGCCACCGTCTGTCCCACGGTGGGTACACGGCCGCCCTCGGCGGTGATGAACAGAATGCTGCCGCCGCCGCGCCCGATCATGTGATTGACCACGGCGTGCGCCGGGTTGAGCTTGCCCAGCGTGGCGGCCGAGACTTTGCCGGCGACGACCGCCGGATCGAGATTGCGGAACAGGCGGCTGTCGGCGCCCTGCCTGGCGGCATCGGACTCGGTCGCCGCCGCCACGCCGCCGGCACTGGCCACCAGGATGTCGATGGCACCGAAGCGCGCGATCGTTTCCTGCGCCAGCGCGCGCATGTCGGCGCCGGACAGGATGTCGCCGCGGATGAATTCGGCCCTGCCGCCGCGCTCGCGGATCGTTCGCACCGCGGCTTCGCCGGTGGCGCGTGTGCGGCCGTTGACGATGACCGTGGCCCCTTCGTCGGCCAGCTTCAGCGCGATGCCGTGGCCGATTCCGCCGCTCGCGCCGGCGACGATGGCGATCTTGCCGTCCAGTGCTGCCATGATCGTCCCCGCCCTGATGCTAGTGCAACCTGATGCCGGCCTTGCGGATGACCGGCTCCCAGATGCGGCGCTCGGTGATTTCCTGCGGCGTCATGTCGGGGTGCCCGATCAGCCCGGCGGCGACGAACATCTTTTCGATCGCGGGCAGCTTGAGCGACTCGGAGAATGCCTGGCGCACCTTGTCGACAACGTCCTTCGGCGTGCCGGCGCCGGTGACTAGGGTGTACCAGGAGGTGTCGACCATGGGCATGCCCGCCTCGGTGAGCGTGGGCAGATTGGGAAACGGCGCCCAGCGCTCCCGGCTCGACACGGCAAGCGCCACCAGCTTGCCCGCCTCGACCATGGATTTCACGGTCACATTCGAAATCGCCAGTTCAATCTGCCCGCCGACGAGATCCGGCAGGGATGCAGCCGAACTCCTGTACGGCACAAGCGTCAGTTCGATGCCGGCCGTCTGCCGGAACAGCTCGACGAAGTAGTGGCTCACCGTGCCCTGCTGGATGGCGAAGTTGAGCCGGCCGGGGTTGGCCCTGGCACGGGCGATGAGGCCCTTCAAATCGCGGAAGGGAACGCCGGGGTTGGCCGCGATCACCAGCGGAAATTCCAGCAAGAAGACGATCGGCAGGTAATCCTTTTCCGCTTCGATCCGGAAGTTGGGATCGACCAGCGGCAGCTGGATCAGCACCGCGTGCGGGGCGACGTTGAGCACGTAGCCGTCCGGCCTGCCCTTGGTCATGGCAGCAAGGCCCAGCATGCCGCGGTCGCCATCGCCGCGGCGTTCTACCACCGGTACGCCACCGGCCGCGGCCAGTTCATCGATGTCGCCATCCACGATGCCTGCGCGCAGGGCACCGAAGGCACCGTCCCGCGCTTCGTCTACACCGGCCGCAACCAGGTCCGCAGTTCACCCCAGCAGCTGAAATGCGCCGACGGCCGCTTCCTCGCGCTGGTGATCACCATGCTGCGCATCGCCAACCTGCCGCGGCTGCGCGAACTGCTCGCGCCGTCAGGCCTCGCGGCGGAACTCGACGACCCGCGGCTCGACGACGCCGCCTACGTGAAGACCTCCGAGGCCACGCAGCAGATTGCCGCGGTGCTGGGTCGATGGGCAGCCGGCAGGAGCGCCGAGGAGGCGTTTCATGCGCTGCAGCGGTGCAATGTCGTGTGCGCGCCGAATCGACCGCCCGAGGATCTGATCCATGACGCCCAGTGCCGCGAGCGCGGCGACTTCGTCGAGATCGAGCACCCCGAGCTCGGGCGCAGCTTCACCTATCCGCGGTACCCGAGCATCCGCTCGGAGGCAGCATGGCGCAGCGGCCCGCGCGCGCCGCTGCTGGGCGAACACAATGATGCGGTATGGCGGGAACTGGCCGGGCGCGCCGCGCCAGATCGGCCGGCCCTGGCCGACGGTTCGGAGGACGCCGGCGGCCGGGGCTGAACGCAGCCGGGCGGCGGCGCGATCGGCGTTCAGGCCCAGCGCTTGTCGGCCTGGTCGATCCAGGAACCGGTGTCCTCGAGGGTCAGTTCGTCGATCTGGCCGAGCACCTTGCGTCCGGCGGTGACGATGTCGGGCATCTGACCCGGTGCCCTGGCGAGGACGACGCCGGCCCCGCCGATGATGCGCGTCATGTCGGTGTCCACCGGCCCCGGACTGATGATGCGCACGGCAATGCCGCGCGGCCGGATTTCGGAGGCGAGCAGAAAGCCGAACTGGTTGATGCCGGCCTTGGACATGCGGTAGCCGTAGCTTCCCCCGCGCGAGGGATTGCGCCTGAGCGTCTCGCCGCTGGTGGTGATGAGTATGACCTTGGACCCCTTGCCGAGATTGGGGAGGACGGCCTGGACCGTTCGCGCCGTGCCGACGGCGTTGACGCCGTACTCCTTCGCCAGCGCGCCCAGGTCCAGCTCGTCGATGCTCCTCGAGCTGCAGCTGACATTGATCCCCGCGTTGCACACCACGGTGTCCAGCGGCTCGGCGCCGAGCGCGTCGCGCAGGCGCTGCAGCGAGGATTCTTCGGCAACGTCGATTCCCTCGACCACCCGCACTGCCAAGGCCCGCAGCTCGGCCGTGGACTTTCGGCAAGCGGCGATGACCTCATCGCCGCGTTTCGCGGCCGCGGTACATATGCCCAGGCCCAGGCCGCGGGCCGACCCGGTTACAAGAATCCTCATCACTCCATCCTCCGCGGTACCTGCAACCAAATGACAATACTGACACTTTTATACTTAAGCCATTACCAATTGTATGTTAGAATGGTGATTACTGACATGCAAATCGAGCCTGTATGGACCGAGCCTAATACCCCGCTCAGCGTGTCGCCTGCCGCGCGGCATTCACCGCAGCGATCTTCGCGCGCAGCGCCGCAAGCTGCCCCTGCATGGCGCGCTCGCCCTCGAGGATGGCGAGGTGTTTCGACTTGAAATCGGTGCCGGCAATGCCGCCGATCGCGGGGCTTACCACGACGTCGGCCTCCTTCAGCTCGAGCACGGCGATGCTCCTGCCCATGATGGCGAAGGACTGCAGCAGGATCTCGAAGCTGCTGCCGGTTTTCTGTTCGCGCGGTCGCGAGGAGATGTCCACTGCGATGACGATATCGGCGCCGAGGCTGCGCGCGATGCGCACCGGTACCGGGCTCACCAGCCCGCCGTCCACGACATCACGCCCGTTGACGCGCGCCGGCTGGAACACCCCGGGCACCGACGAGGAGGCGCGCACCGCGAGCCCGGTGTTGCCTGCGCGAAACACGACGGCCTCGCCCGACTGCAGGTCGGTGGCGACGATGGCCAGCGGCCGCGGCAGCCGCTCGATGGTGCGCCCGCCCAGCGCCGTGTTGACGAAGTCCTGCAGCGCCTCGCCCTTGATGACGCCGCGATTGGGCAGCGAGAAGTCGGCCACTGCGCTGTCGTCCATGGCCAGGGCCGCCTTCTGCAGATCGAAGCCGGACATGCCGCTCGCGTACAACGCACCCACCAGGCCGCCGGCGCTGGTGCCGACGATGAGGTCCGGCACGATGCCCTGCGCCTCCAAGGCCTTGATCACGCCGACATGCGCGAAAC
>VGIE01000209.1 GCA_016867955.1 Betaproteobacteria bacterium | reverse complement strand
TATCCTGATACTCGTCCTGCTGATAATTACCTATGTCCCGAAAATCGTCCTGTGGCTTCCCGAAATCCTGTATCGGTGACATAATGGTGGCCCTGAATCGGGCGGGTTCCGGGCGCGGTTATCGCGGTCCGATTCGTTTGGCGCCATGATCTTGCCGTACCAACACTAGGAGGAAACACGATGTCATACGTTCAACGAGCATTGACCGGAGCCGGCGTGCTGCGCGCGCTGGGCAGGTGGCTGCTGCCGGTCGCGACCGCACTCGCGTTCTCGCCGGCGTTCGCGCAGCAACAGCAGGAGCTCAAGTTCCGCTTTGCGACGGTGCAGGCGCCGGGCCTTTACCTGGATGGCATCAACAAGTTCGTCAAGCTGATGAACGAACGCACCAAGGGCAAGGTCACGATCGAAGTGTTCTGCTGCAACCAATTGGGTGGCGAACGCCAGATCATGGATGGCGTCAAGCTGGGCACCATCGGCATGGGCTCCATCGGCGCCACTGGCTCGCCGATCTATGACCTGCTGTTCATGCCCTTCCTGTTCCGCGACCTGGAACACGCCCAGAAGACCGTGAATGGCGCGGTTGGCGCCAAGTGGCAGGAGGATTTCTACAAGCAGACAGGCGTGCGCCAGATCGGCTACCTGATCAACGGGTCCAGAATCTTCCTGACCAACAAACGCATGATGAATTCCCCTGATGATGCCAAGGGAATGAAGATCCGCGCTCCCGAGATCCCCGTCATCGTCGCCTCGCTGCGTGCCCTGGGTGCGAGCCCGGCCGTGATTGCCGCTCCGGAAATCTACACTTCATTGAAGCAGGGTACGGTGGACGGCTGGGAAGGCCCGCTCGCCTACATGGCCGACAACAAGCATTGGGAAGTCGCCAAGAACCTGGCCATGGTGGAATGGATATTCAATATCACCAACACCATCATCAACGACGACATCTGGAATAAGATGACGCCCGAGACGCAGAAGATCGCACGTGACGCGTGGAGGGAAGATGAGGCTGAAATTACCGAGAAGGAGTGGGCCAAGCAAAGCGAGCTGGTGGTCCTGTTCCAGAAGAATGGCGTGACAGTGGCCAAGCCTGCCGTCAAACCCTTCCAGGAAGCGACCAAGGACGTCTGGAAGCAGTTCGCACCGAAAGTCTGGGGCGAAGGCGTCTACGAAAGGATCCAGGCAACCAAGTAGTACGCGCAACATGGACGGTGCCGGCAGCAATGCCGGCACCGTTTATTTTTTGACGTGTTGGAAAGAGCATCATGCTGACACCTGCGCAACTGAAGAAAGCCCTCAAGGAGCACTTCGACGCGGAAGCCGCGCGCGACGTGCAGTGGATCTGCGACACCGTCACCGAAGACGCCGAGTATCACGTCATCGGCCCCTCTTATCCGGATGATCCGGTCAAGAAGAAGGCCACGGCGGAAGGGCGCGAGGCGGTGCGCCAGCTGTGGATCAACTATTTCAAGAACTTCTCCAGCTACTCCATCAAGTGCGAGGAGAAGGACATGTTCCCGCTGGCCGGAGAGAACAACGAGAACCTGATCTTTGCGCGCGTCAGCATTACGGCGACTCCGGCCAACGACTTCGAGGGCTTCCCGGCCGGCAAGCCGTTCTGCTACAAGACCGGCGCGCTGTGCTCCTTCGACGACAACGGCAAGCTGACCATGGAAACGGTGTTCGGCAGCCTGGGACAGGTGCTGTTCGACTTCCGGCGCATGCGCGAGTTTCTCACCGAGACCGGCGCCGCAAGGGCCAGGTGACTGCTGGGCGTGCCGCGGTGCGCGACCGCCTCGCCGGGCAGGTTGTACTGGTCACCGGGGCTGCGCGCGGCATCGGTGCTGCCGCCTCCCGGCGGCTGGCGGCGGAGGGGGCCGAGGTAGCGCTTGCCGACATCAACATTGCCGGTGCCACGGAAACCGCCGCTGCCATCTCAGCGGCGGGCGGCCGTGCCAGGGCCTACGCCATCGACGTCACCCGTCGCGACAGCGTGACGGGGGTCCTGTCGGCAATCGTTGCCGATTTCGGCCGGCTCGACATCCTCGTCAACAATGCGGCCGTCGGCAAGCCGGTGCCATTCCTCGACACCACCGACGAGGACCTGCAGCGCGTGCTGGGCGTCAACCTGAAGGGAGTGTTCATCGTCGCGCAGGAGGCCGCCCGGCAGATGGTGCGGCAGGGGCAGGGGCGCATCGTCAACGTGGCTTCGCTGGCCGCCCATACGGGCAACGACCGGCAGTCCGCCTATGCCGCCGCCAAGGGTGGTGTCGTCGCCCTCACGCGCGTGATGGCCTTTGAACTGGCGCCGCTGGGCATCAACGTCAATGCCTTGTCGCCGGGGCCGATTGAAACCGAACTGGCGGCGGCAATGTTGACACCGGCCACCCGGCGCGCGCGGGAAGTGCGCGTGCCCATGGGGCGCATTGGATTGCCCGACGAGGTCGCCGCGGCCATCGCCTTCCTGGCATCACCCGATGCCTCCTACGTCAATGGCGCGGTGCTGGTGATCGACGGCGGCCTGCTGATGGGCGGGATTCGCGAATAGCCCGGTGAGGGGCGGCAACTGACCATGCGCCAACGGGCCGACTGGTCCTGATTGGACCGGTTGTGCGCCGCCCGCGAGGAGGCTGGCGCCCCCGTCGCAGCAACGCACCGGCTACTTCGGGCGGTTTTTTGCCGCGGCTTCGGATTGAGGGCGAAATCCGGTCACCCAGCTGCCGGAACGCCGGTCAAGACAGACTGCGCAACGCCAGGATGCAAAGCGGCCGCTGCGACCGGTCTTGACGAGTTTCGTCCCGGGACGGATGCGGCAGGATGAGCAAAGGGGATTCACAGGGTGGGGTCCAGAGGCTAGGTTTGAAAGAAGAATAGTTCTTGCGGCAGATTCGTAAGCATAACGGGTGATGGCGGTTTTGTCCCGCACTTTTCATTCCTGAACGGGCATGCCGTCCTGACGGACGTCGCCGCGAGGGAAGGGTGCCCAGCCTGGTTCGGAATAGCGCTGCCAGCGCTGCGCCCTGCGGCGGGCGCGGCCTGACTGTCCAGCAGGTTGGCAACCTCCGCAGCGGGTTAATATGCATCGTCGCTTCATCCGCCAGGACCATGTCGATTCCCCCTGCAGGCCAGCCCGTCCCCACCAGCCCGGATGCCGAGCGTGATTCCGCCGGCGAGGCCGATGCCCACTGGATGACGGAGGCCCTGCGTCTGGCCGGAGAGGCTGCCCGCATGGGCGAGGTTCCGGTGGGCGCCGTGGTTGTCTGCGACGGGCGCATCGTGGGGCGCGGCTGCAATGCGCCCATCGGTCGCCGCGACCCGACGGCCCATGCCGAGATCCAGGCCATGCGTGAGGCGGCCAAGGCGCTGGGCAACTATCGCCTGGTCGGCAGCAGCATTTACGTGACGCTCGAGCCCTGTGCGATGTGCGCGGGCGCCATCATGCACGCGCGCCTCGCGCGAGTCGTCTTCGGTGCCCGCGACCCCAAGACCGGCGCCTGCGGCAGCGTGGTCGACCTCTTCGCGGAGCGCAAGCTCAACTACCACACGACGGTGCGCGGCGGCGTGCTCGAAGCCGACTGCCGCGGGTTGCTCTCGGCGTTCTTCCGGTCGCGGCGGACCCGCGATACTGTGGCTGGGCAGCCCGATGCCGAGGATTGAAATCTCGATCCCGGAGCAAACCCTGGCACTGTTCGACGAGCGGGGCGAATGCGTTCGACGCTGCGCGGTATCGACTTCCCGCAATGGCGCAGGTGAACAAAGCGGAAGCTTCTGTACGCCGCGCGGCCGGCACCTGATTCGCGCGCGCATCGGCGCGGGGCAGCCGCTGAACACGGTGTTCGTGCGCCGCCGGCCCACTGGCGAAACCTGGTCGCCCGGACTGGCGGCGCAATTCCCGGACCGCGACTGGATCCTTACCCGCATTCTCTGGCTGTCAGGCTGCGAGCCCGGCTTCAACCGGCTGGGAACGGTCGATTCGATGCGCCGCTTCATCTACATCCATGGCAGCCCGGACACGGCGGAAATGGGCAGGCCCGGGTCCATCGGCTGCATTCGCATGCGCAACGCCGACATCGTCGAACTTTTCGATCGCGTGGGCGCCGGGACGCCGGTGCTTATCACCGGCTGAAGCGCCGGTCCGCGGGTCCATGGCTGTGGTCCACAATAATGATTCATGTATTGACGTAGTATGCGCAATGATCTTATTCGCAGAATGATCATAATCAGGTTTCGACGAAGAGCCCCTTGATCGAAGCGGTATCGGGTCGTTCGACAACACCGTTCTCGGTGACCAGCGCCGTGACGAGGCCCGCCGGCGTTACGTCGAACGCCGGATTCGCCGTGTTCACCCCGGCCGATGCCCAAACTACGCCGCCAAATCCCAGCACTTCCTCTCCGCTGCGCTCCTCGATGGGAATGCCGGCGCCGGTTGCCGTCTGCAGGTCGATCGTGGACAGGGGCGCGGCCACGTAGAACGGCAGCCGGTAATGCGCAGCAAGTATGCCCAGGCCGCAGGTGCCGATCTTGTTGGCGACGTCGCCATTGGCGGCGATCCGGTCGGCGCCGACGATCACGCAGTCCACCCGGCCGGTGGCCATCAGAGGTGCAGCCATGTTGTCGGTTACGAGCGTCACCGGTATCTGCTCCTGCACCAGTTCCCAGGCAGTCAGTCGCGAGCCCTACAGGAATGGCCGTGTCTCGCTGGCAATCACGGTGATGGACTTGCCCGCATCGCGGGCCGAGCGGATGACGCCCAGCGCCGTGCCGTGGCCCGCGGTGGCGAGCGCGCCGGCATTGCAGTGCGTCATGATGCGCGCGCCGTCGGCGATCAGGCGGGCGCCGGCGCGGCCAATGGCATGATTGGCTGCGATGTCGGCCTGGAACAGGGCGACGGCCGCGGCTTCCATGCGTGCAGCGGCGGTAGCCACCGGCGTGTTGGCGCAAGCGGCGAGTTCGGCGCGCATGCGCGCCAGCGCCCAGAACAGGTTGACGGCCGTCGGCCGACTCGCAGCCAGCAGGTCGAATGCGCCGGCCATCGCATGCTC
>VGIE01000208.1 GCA_016867955.1 Betaproteobacteria bacterium | reverse complement strand
AACGCCGGTGGCGCGCACCCAGCTCGTCGCGGATTTCAGCCTCCGCGCCGAGTGCGCGACCGTCGCGCACCAGTTGCACGCCCTGCGCCGCCAGCGCCGCCGCGACGAAGCCGGTGGCGTCCGCATGGCGCTCCAGGCCGGCGAGCAGGAACAACTGGTCGTGACGCGCGACAGCCACGCCGCTGCCGGTGACGGGCGATGCCAGGTGACGGATTTCGCCCGACCAGCGCGCGCGCTCGAGGATGGCGCGGTTCAGCCGGCGCGTGGCCAGTGCGCGCGCCGCATCGCCGTCGACCGGCAGGCAGGGTTCGACAAAGCCGGCACCGATCAGCAGCAATATCGCCTCGCGCAGCGCGGCGGTATCAAGCACAGCGATACGCGCATCTGCCGCGCACAGCGCGGCGACGGTGGCCGAACCCCGGGCGAGGCGATCCAGGATGGGTACGTGAATCTCCGAGGCCAGTGGCAGGCTGCCGGCGTCACCCGCCACGGCCTCGGTCACGGCATTGCGCGGCACCACCAGCGCCAAGCGCAGCCCGGCCCACGCCGATTGGGCGGCCGCGTGCGACAACGCGCGCGCGCCCTTGACGTAGACATCGCGGCGCAGGCGGCGCTGCACGAGGAAGTCGCGCAGCATCTCGCGCTGCGACGATGTGGCCGCGCCGCGCAGGAGCGCACTCTGCTCCGGCGTGAGGTCGAGCGACTCGACCTGGTCACGCAGGTCGGCTGAAGCGGCAAATTCCAGCTTGGCGGCCGCCATGGCGCGCGCCACGTCGGCGTGGAACAGCGGCGTCCAGTCGCGGTTGCAGTACTCGTGCACGATGTACGCATCGCTGCGCCGCGCCACGTCGTCGAGCAACGGGCCGACCTGCGGGTTGGCGCGAAAGTAGTGCGCATCGGCGTTGCGCAGCTGGCCGGCCAGCCTAATCGCCCCTGCCACGCGCGCGTCGATGGGGCCTGTCCCCGCGTCCACCAGCTCGTGGATCAGTCGGCCGAGCGGCTGCAGTTGCGCCCAGCCCGGCAGCGCGTTGTAGCTCAGGTAGACCACGCCACCCGGGCGCAGGTGCTCGGCGATGAAATGCCCGATCACCTGCCGGTTCTCCGGACTGACCCAGGTGTAGACGCCGTGCAGCACGATGAAATCGAAATCCGGCAGGTCCTGCCGCCCGAAGCCCTCGAAATCGGCTTCGAGGAAGTGCACGTTGCCGCTGCCGGCCGCGCGCGCCAGCTCGCGCGCGTCGGCAATGTGCGCCGGGTTGAAGTCGGCGCCCCAGAACCCGGACTCGGGGTTGGCCGCTGCAAGGATGTTGCAATCGAGGCCCCGGCCGCAGCCCAGCTCGCAGAAGCGGTAGCCCTGCGCCGCGGCGTCATGCTGCACACCCTGCGCCAGCAGCGCGGTGCGCAGCAGCGTCGGCGCCAGCTCGCGGTGAAAGCCGTAGGTGTATGGCAGCGCCGCGGCGTAGCCCTGTGACCAGTCGCTCATCGAAATAGCGGGAATTGCAACGGGATGCGGCCCCGGATGTTCTCATGAGCCGAGCGCGCCCGACGCGAATTCCCGGCGCGGAAGGTCGCGCGGCCCGCGAGCCCACTTTATTCGTATTTCTCTGGGGAATAACGACGATATATTCGACTTTATCGAACTGCCACTGCGGAAATTGCGACTTGCGGGAAGCTGACAGACTGGCCTAGACTGGCGCCCGCATCATTGCAATACCTCTATGACAAGGAGTCGCACATGAACTCGATCGACAACTCTCCGATCCCGTCGGATGTCACACGGGATTCTGTCGCGTCCTCGACACTGGCCGCCAACAAGGTCCTTCGCAACACCTACCTGCTGCTGTCCATGACGCTGGCCTTCGCCGCCGTCACGGCCGGTGCTGCGGTGGCGCTCAAGCTGCCGCATCCGGGTCTGGTCATCACCCTGATCGGCTACTTCGGCCTGTTGTTCGCCACCGTCAAGCTGCGCAACAGCGGCTGGGCATTGCTGTCGATCTTCGCGCTCACCGGCTTCATGGGCTACACCCTCGGCCCCATCGTCAGCCACTACCTGGCCATGCCCAACGGCAGCCAGACGGTGATGATGGCGATGGGCGGCACCGCGGCGATCTTCCTCGGCCTGTCGGCCTATGCCGTCACCACGCGCAAGGACTTCAGCTTCATGGGCGGATTCCTGTTCGTGGGCGTGCTGGTGGCCTTCCTGGCCGGCCTCGCGGCGATCTTCTTCGAGATCCCGGCGCTGTCGCTCACGGTGTCGGCGGCCTTCGTGCTGCTCGCCTCGGGCCTGATCCTGTGGGAAACCAGCAACATCATCCACGGCGGCGAGACCAACTACGTCATGGCCACGGTGAGCCTGTTCGTGTCGATCTTCAACCTGTTCACCAGCCTGCTGCACCTGCTGGGATTCTCGAACGGCGACTAGCACCTGCCGGGCAGGTCTCCTGCCCGACACCAGAGAGGCCACTGCCGAAGGGCGTGGCCTCTTTTCTTTGGAGTGGCTGATCTGATTCGGGCGGCCTCAGTCGATGACGCCCTCGCTCCTGAGTGCCGCAATCTGCGCCGAGTCCAGCCCGAGCAGTTCACCCAGCACGTATTCATTGTCCTCGCCGTAGTACGGCGCCCCGCGATCGATGGGGCCGCCGGCATACGGCGGCGTTTCGCTCAGCCGGGCCGGCATCTCATAGACCGGCCAGGTGCCGATGCGCGTGCCGGTGACCTCGGTCAGCCAGTCCAGGGCCGCCAGCTGCGGGTCGTTGTCGCAGCGATCCTCGGCAGTCTGGCAGACCCCGGCAGGCACGCCCGCCGCCTGCAGGCGATGCATCGCCGCGTAGCGGTCCTCGGTCGCAGTCCAGCGACCGACCAGCGCGTCGAGCTCGTCCTGATGCGCGAGCCGCGCCGCCAGGCTCGAGAAACGTGGATCCAGCGCCCACTCGGGATGACCTGCAAGCCGGGCCAGCGCCGACCACTCCGTGTCGCTGAAACAGGCGATGGCCAGCCAGCGGTCCTCGCCCTGACAGGGGTAGATGCCGTGCGGCGCGGCGGGCTTGTAGGGAGAGCGGTTGCCGTAGCGCTGCCAGATCCTGCCGTTGGCCGACCAGTCGAGGATGCTCGTCCCGGTCGCGAAGATGCCGACCTCGCACTGCGAGCTGTTGATCCACTGCCCTTCTCCGGTGCGGTTGCGGTGGTGCAGGGCCGAGAGGATGGCCAGGGCAAAGGTGTAGGCGCCGAGCCAATCGAGGTATGAATAGCCCCAGCCCACCGGCATGGCCGGCTCGGGAAGCCCCGACATCTCGGAGATGCCCGAAAACGCCGCGGCAATCGGCCCGACCGTGCGGAAACGTCCGTAGGTTCCCCCGGAGCCCATGCCCGACTGCTGCACGTAGATGATGTCCGGCTTGATGGCGCGCAGCGCGTCGTAGCCCAGCCCCCATTTCTGCAGCACCCCCGGCGAGAACCCTTCGGCAACCACGTCGGACACGGCAACCAGCCGCCGGGCGATCTCGAGGCCCTTCGGGTGCGTCACATTGAGCGAGAAGCCGCGCTTGCCGGGATTCTTGTTGTTGAACTGCCCGCCCATGTCAGGGTCGTTCATCCCCTCGAGCGGCGCCGTGGCCTTGCGCCGCGCCTCGCGCCCGCCGACCGGCGCCATGTTGCCGAAGCGCGTGTCCGGATGCGCCTTCCATTCTGTCTTGATGCACTCGACCCCCAGCGATGCCGCAAACCGCGTGCCGCCCGCGGTGGCCAGATACCAGCTGAAATCGAGGATGCGCACGTCCTTGACCGCAAACGGCTTGCCATGGCGCGACAGCTTCTCGACGGCCGGCGACGCCGGCAATGCCGGCAACGCCGTCGCCCGCGCCGCCAGCCAGCGCGGCAGTTCGCCCGCATCCTCATTCAGCAGCGGCGCGCGCCGACCCGGCTGCCAGGCACCGGCCGTCGACATCCACTTGCTGGTCGGGTAACGGAACGAGCGCCCCAGTTCCGGATGCTCGATCTCCGAGAACGTGCCGCGCTGCTGCCAGTGCTCGTCCAGCGTGTTCTCGTGCGGCTTGCGCAGGGGCGCCCACAGCAGGCCGGCCTCCTGCGCAGCCCGCCACGGCGCGCGCTCGTACGTATAGGCCCGCACCAGGCGGTGCGCTGCCTCGGTCAGGCGCGCCAGCGAATCGCCCATCTTGCTCGAGCCGGGAATCGCGCCCGCGGTGCCCGGCATCGCATCCTTTCCCGGCGAAGGCAAATCGGTCATGCCGCTCTTCTCGAGGAACTTGTGCAGCTTGAAATCCGCGCCTTCGCCATAGCTGAAGGTCATCAGCCAGCGGCCGTCCTTGGTGCTGCCGATAGTGGGCACGTTGTCGCGAAACTGCATGGCGTGGCGATTGGTCTGCCGGTAGAACGGCGCGCGCCTCAATATCCAGGCCGGCACATCGTTCTCGGTGTTGATCGACACCGCGCCATGCACGGCGCACGAAATGTACTGGCCCGCACCGGTACGTTGCCGGTAGATGAGTGCGCCGGCGATGCCGATGGCCAGCTGCTCGCCGGCGATGTGGTAGGCCTGCCACATCTGCGGCGCAATCGGCGGCAGGTCGTAGCGGCCATCCGGTTCCGGGTCGTAACCGCAGTTCATCGCGACGCCGCCCAGCGCCAGATGGACGAGGTCCGAACTCCTGTAGTGCGCCCACGGCCCGTCATCACCGAAGGGCGTCATGCGCGCGATCACCAACCCGGGAAACCCCTTGCGCAATTCGTCGACCGACAAGCCAACCGGGTCCGGATGCTCGACCGAGACCGATTGCAGGAGCACGTCCGCGTTGGCGAGCAGGGTCAGCAGCTTGTCACGATCTGCCTGCGCCTTGCAGTCCAGCACCAGCGAGCGCTTGACGCGGTTGTAATGCCAGAAGTGCAGCGAGCGGTCCGGTCCCGCGCGGTCCTCGAAGAATGGTCCGATCCGCCGCGTCGGATTGCCCTCCGGCGGCTCGATCTTGATGACTTCGGCGCCAAGGCCGGCCAGCGTCAATCCGCAGTACTCGGCCAGCTCATCGGCGATCTCGACCACGC